>CAZHDS010000158.1:0-7682 GCA_964531495.1 uncultured Ignavibacteriales bacterium | reverse complement strand
GCTATTACTATTCCTTACCATTGCCGTATTGGGTGGCGCTGCCACCGCCAATCCGAATTTCACTGTGGGAAGTAACCCATACCTGACCGTCTTCGCTTACCCGCACGATCTCTTGCAGTGGCCGGATCAGGCCGTGGTCTTCTACATGAATCCGCAGACCCTGCCGTGGCAAGGCGACGTAACCGATATCGCCAACCGGCCCTCGGCCAGCTATACCGCCAACTATCAAAACGTCGAATTTGCTACTCCATCGGACTACACCGGCAACGCCTCCGATGTTTATTCATGGATGGAAGTATCATCCTACGCCTACAAGAACCGCTACGCGCTGGGGGGACTGTACACTACCAAACATGGCAAGTTCCTGGTTGAGTTGGGCAAGACGGCGACGAATATGGAACTCACGGCCGAGGGCGTCGGGCGCGCCTCCGAGACGATCGGCACCTCGACTGCCTATCACATGGTGCCCTTCAAGGGGGAGACCAACTCCGGCCGGGATGATATGGATCTGACGGTGACTTTCGCGCGCATGGCTTTCAAGCGCCCGGTCGGATTTCGGCTGCGCTATATTCGTAAGACATCCGAGCAGCCCAGCGGGTATATCAACTTCACCCGCGATGGGCAGGCGATCCAATCGCCACACCTGACCTGGGGTTGGGCCACGCGAGGATGCAATCATATCTTTGGTTATGCGGGCATAAATACTGACGCCTTTTATCAAAACAGCTACACCGTCTACAATGGCCATCAATTGGATCTGCAGTTCAGCATGGAGCACAACGGCAATCACAAGTCGGGGCTTCGCTATCGCACCAGCAGCCAGGACGGCGAGAACTATAGCTGGCAGTACGACGATGGTTCCGACTATACCGGTGCCTATCATGGCAATGACTTGTGGAAGGATCGTCTGTCCAGCAAGTTGATCCGGGCCTATTCCAAAGTGACCTTCTGGGATTTGGGTGAGCTTGATATGGGTTTGTTATTTTTTCTGCAGTACAATTCATTTTCGGAAACAGAAGTGAACAAGCTGATCGAGAGTGAGCGGGAGACCGAAGAACGTGAACGCGAATTCGTCATCGAAACCAATCCCTGGCTGAACTACGTCACCCCCAAAGGGTACTTCGATTTCGGCTTCCTGATGGAGTTCTCCCGCACCGGGATGCGGAACACCCGGACGCGTTGGAATGGCGTCAGCGGCTCCGAGCAATATGATGTGCTCTGGTCGACCAGTCCGTACGAGGGCTGGAGCCCTTCCTGGGAGAATTTCTCTCAGGGTAGTGTGTGGTTCTTTGCGACCGGTTTCGAAGCCTACTCATCGGTTTCGGTGTACAAGCGGTTCGCAGTCCAGACGCGTCTGATGGTACTCAAGAAATTGACCTACACGACCAAAGAGTATGGATCATCGGACATTCAAGGCAGTTCTTTCGAGTTCAATCAGAGTCATGAGCGCAAGGACTCCAAGAACGAAACCTGGATGACCGGCTCGGTTGGAATCTCGCATGGGTTTGGTCCGGTGCAGGCCTTCATCACGATGGATCTGCCGTTAGCATACCTGCTCCGCCAGACGACCAAGCTGAGCGACAACAGCACCCAGCTATTTGAACATACCCAGAAGAACATGTGGCAGGTGCAGCAGCCGGTCACGACGCGCTTGATGGTGGTGATGGGGCTCGGTGCGCATCCGGGTGGACACGGGGGGAAGTGATAGGTAGCGGGGATCCATCTTCTCTTGCAGTGGCGTGCGCAACCTGCAACATAGGATTGCTTTGTTGATGGCTCATGTTGTTCCGATCGTCCGCTCGACGAGTTGTCAGTATCCTCTGTCACGACATTTAGCGTGCTTCTTGGCGAAGGTCTCTCTTGCAGCAGCTCTGATACCACCCGGCAGTCTTTCACAGCCGCAAATGTAAACCAAAACATCATCGTCCGTCCCAATGTCTATTGCGGCGCTGAAAATGCTCGGCTCAAGATCACTCGCGGTCCCAAGTGCAATCTGCGATTCTATTTCCTTGACACTAATCATGCTCAATATCGGTTGATCTATATCGTGACCTCATCACTGCCTTTGGTCGAAGCATCTACTTCAGTGCTTCGTCAAGCCTCTTGAAGCCTTCCGTGTTTAGCAACTCTATGATGTGGTCAGCTGGCACTATCTTACAGAGACCAGTGTTGTCCTCAAAAACCACTCGCGTTCTGCCTGTTATCTTGCTCACGGCCTCTTCTCTGAACGAAATAGAGGAAGAAATCACGCCAATGAGCATCTCCTCATTGATGAAGGGCGAATTGAGACCGGCGCCAAGTTTCACAGTCGGGGAGTATATGACAGGGCTGCCACTGTTGCCTCCAAAGATCATTGCATCAAGGATGATTCTCCCAGGGTCAATTCGTGCCACAACACCCTTTCTGACGATGGGATCGGTATGTTCCGCAGACCGCAAGCCCAAAGGAAATCCTGGTATTACTACGGGTGCGCCGGGTCTGAGCTTGTCCATCTTGAGAATCCTATCGATACGGACTGGCGTCACGTCGGTATCCTTGCGGAGGGCGAGGATACGAAGGGCAACATCGTGAGAAGAGGAAAGGAACCATTCACCTGCTGTTGTACTGACTTCTTCATCCGTTAACAGGTAGCTCGTCCCGTTTCGGTCATTTATGCGGTACGCCAAGTTGCTTGAGAGTGAATCATCCTCTCGTGCAATAACGTGTTTGGCCGTGACAAGAACGGCGTGCCCGTTGGGGCTCAGGATCACGAAGCCTGAGCCGATCGGAGTCGCTGTGACGGTGTCCTTGACTACCTCAATTGAGATTAGTGACTTCAGCCAAGACTGCTCAACGCCCTCTGAGCGGTCACCCGCATATGCAAATGACCATGCAAGCAGTAACGCGCATACGGACTGTACAATGCATCCAACGCCTGTGTTCATTGTCCTTGTCTCCTATTCGTGGCAATCCTATAATCCCGCGACTCGACGCGCGTCGACCAATTCAAACCGTAGCATTGTCCACCATCTCTGAGTCCGGCCGCTCCCAGGGTTGTATGTGTGAACTGCTGATCCATAGTAAATGTCCTTCTGCAGGCTACTCGCCGTCAAAAGAGTGCCCCCGGCAAGGACCTGGAAACCATGTTGTTAGCTAAAAGTTACTCGGTGTATTTCCTGCGGTCCGTGGTTACTTGCCAATGGCCAGGCGAGCAATGCTGAGGTTGATATCGTACTTGGTTTCGCCTCCAAAGGCAAGTCTGGGAATAGTGAACATCCCGTCCTTCTTCAAAGGGTAATCCACGAGTCCACGTTCAGTAGTGAAACACACTCTGTAACCCGCGTGGTCGGCCAGTTCCGCGACTTCTTGATCATACGAACCAGCCGGGTAGCACATGGCCTTCACTTCCTTACGAAGTCGGTTCTCCAGAATACTTTTTGAATCTTCAAGCTCGCACGCTACTTCTTTGTGACTGAGATGGCCCAACTTCCGATGGGTGACAGAGTGTGACTCAATCTTGATGCCGGCCTTCTCCAGGGACTGTAGTTCTTCCCAGCCCATGCACTTGATTCCGAGATTGTAGTCTTTGTCGACCAACGATTCAAGTTGGCCGACGCTGCTATCGATTTCGTCATCGGTGAGACCGTCGAGCCTGTTTATGACATCTCGGCAGAGGGTTTTACGCATCGAGTCGTTGTACTCAGGCTTTTCTCGAACCAGCTTGAGTACAGTTTTGTGCTGCGGCCCAACACCACTCCTGATTGCCTGCCAATTCTGGTTATTCATCTGGAGCATCATACTGGAGACCCTCAGATGCCAGAATCTCCTGTCGGTATCAATATAGTCAACGGGGGCAAACATCACCGCTGGCCACTGGTTCTTCTTGAGGATGGGCAAGGCGTATTCGACAAACTCAGAGTCCGCGTCGTCAAAGGTGATCATCAGGGAATGTCGCTGGAGAGTTTCTTCGCCGGAGGCATACTTCACAAAATCGTCAAGACCAATGAAATCGAAATATCTCTTCAGGTGGTTCAGAGTTAGTTCATAGTAATCGACATCAAGACCTTTATCATAGTCAGCGGCCAGATGCTTCGTAAGCTCCGACGGAACGATGCGATGAAACGCAATCACACACAGGATGTGTTTGCCTTTCAGCTTGGGATAGATATGAAAAATCAGATGGCCCAGTCCGAGCCAATAGGTTATAGCAGCAACAATATTTCTAACGAGTTCTTTCATTGCAGACCTTACCCGCTCGCGTTCTACAATTTGCTCGATAGCTCCTCAGACCCCATGAAGCGCCGTTTCAAGAGCATCAACAGTCGTCCATAGGGAGTAGCACGACCTATGGTAATGTCGAAATGACTGCGCAGGCAACTAACAATTTCCATTTTATGTTCCGATTTCAGGCCGGAACAATCAAACTCCAGGCTCTCGCCTGAATCGAGCCAGCTTTTGATCGTATAGTTTTGCAGTACTTTGCCAGGCATATAGTGTTTGTGTCTCAGATCAAAATCCCATCGCAGAGTCACCAGCCGATTCTTGAATCTCAAATAGAAGTCAAACCCGGCCGGCTTTCCATCTACTTTCAGTACGTGTGACAAGAAGAGCTTATCGTCCGATGTCAGGCGACAGTAGTCCCGATAGAAAGAGGCCATATCCGGCGTTGACTTGAGGTCAGTCCTGATCTCAGCCTTCCAACTGTTGGCCGACACAGCGATCATGTCATCGAAGTGTTTCTCGAACTCAGCAAAATCCTCAATCGTGATGATTTCAAACGACTCAGCTTTTCGCAGCCTATTCAAAGAGCTCCGATTGGTATTCTTGAATCGGCTTCCCCGACCTTGCAGAAAAGTCTCCCAGTCGACTTCAATCATGTCATAAGGTGACTGGAGGCCTTCCTCTATCACATACTGCTTGTTCTGCTTAAGATATTCGATGAATGCTCTTGTAACCGGCTGGTTACTCTCCACTGATTTCAGCTCGGCGACATCCCAGCCTTTGGTTGAAAAGACGGAGTCGAAAAACGGCCTGGGGTCGATTGAGTCACTGATGATGAAGTTGCAGCGAGGAGTCACACTTGACACAACAAACGAGAGGAATCTTACCGGGAGGTGCTTTCTGATCTGGCGGGTGATAAGGAGCGGAGCGATGGCGACCAGTTTGTCGTCTTCCCACGCAGTATGTATTGCGAGTTGAGCCTTCGGCAGCAGGTTCTCGATAAGACTCTCGAACCATTCGTGACGCATGAAGGCATGATCAATCGCGGTCGTGGCGACCAAATCATTCCAGGCCTGCTTAAGACTAAGAAACTCCTGTTTGTCGCTGATCTCTCTGAATCTCATCTTGATATCAGACTTCATGGTTCGGTGGGTTGAATGTCGCCAGACAACTATAGCACAGTGTTTCTGAAGTTACGACACGGTTCGCCTTGCCGCAATCGCTTTTCGGCATGGTGTCAGGCAAGGGGGAGTAACTCGTTCTGATACCTCGCTTGATCTCCCGGCGGCGAATCAGACGCGAAGGGCACCTGATTGGTAATCAGAGGCGGTGTCTCCTATGATGTGATCTTGACAGCCCTCGCCGCAGTCGGTATACTCCCCTCAACAACAACGTGCTCCGACATCCTTGAACAAACATAGTCCGTGCAGCGTAAATCACAAGCTCTATGGAGGTCCTCATGAAAAGCATCGTTCCGATTGCAGCTGTTCTAATCATGGCGCTGGCTATCACGTCCACAGCCGACGTACCAAAGGTAATCAACTACCAAGGGAGACTAACAGACAGTTTAGGCGACCCCGTAGATGGGATCATACCGATCGGTTTCGCCATTTACGGTTCGGAAACAGGGGCCGACACTCTGTGGTCTTCCGGTACGCGGCTAATCCAAGTGACTGGTGGTCTACTCAGCTATCAACTTGGTGATACAACGGCCTTGCCAGATGGTCTGTTTGCGACCGGTGCAGTACGTTACCTTGGCATTAGAGTCAGCGCCAACTCCGAAATTGCTCCCCGGACAAGACTGACCTCTATGGCATATACCTTCAGCGCCCTGCGGGCAGACACAGCCGACTTTGCGCTATCAGGCGATGATGGCGATTGGGCAGGGAGTGGTGATGATATCTACAGGTTGGATGGCAATGTTGGAATCGGCACGGATAGTCCCAATGGAAAATTGCATGTCAGCGGTACGCTGAGGATAGAAAGCCCTGACATTGTGCAACCTAGGTATGCACTGGAGGCTGTCGGACATAACCATAATGCAGTCATTGGCGCGTTTTCGAACTCAACAGTAAGCAGTGTTGCAGGTTTCCGAGTTGGGAGGTCCGATGGGGACGAGTTAACTCAGTTGTGGGCTTTGACAATGGATGGACAGGCAACCGGTGTTCAGGATTTCTCACTTACAGATTATATGCTACCCACTCGATGCGTCTGGACCGCCCAGCAAGGCACTGGCAATCTTGGCATCGGCACCTTTAGCCCGACAGAAAAGCTGGATGTAGTTGGAAACCTGGTTGTTTCTGGCAAGGCGACTATAGGGCCAGGGCAAACCAACACGGGTGAATTCGCCTTTGTAGCCGGAGACAGCAACACGGTCACTGAAGGCTGGTCGTCGATTCTAGGCGGAAGGAGAAACGCCGTCTTCGGCGGTCAGAGCACTATCTGCGGAGGTTGGAACAATGCGATAGAAGTCAATGCCGGATACAGTGTCGTAGGCGGAGGGTATCAGAATGAGCTCACGGGAAACGCACACAATAGCGTAATCGCTGGTGGTCAGGAGAACTCGTGTACGGAGATGTACGGAGCTATTGGCGGCGGCATCTACAACATCGCTTCCGCCTGGTACACGGTTGTCGGGGGTGGATGGGGTAACGAGGTCTCCGCTGCCAGCGCGACAGTCGCCGGCGGCTTCGACAACAGCGCACGCGGCGGGGCTGCGGCCGTGGGCGGTGGAGCCTACTGCCAGGCGAGCGGCGATTACTCCGCGATTCCTGGTGGACGCTTCGATACGGTGACGGCGAACGCCCATTATTCGATGGCTTTCGGCAGAGAGGTGTACGTTGACGTGTCCAATCAGGTTGTGTTCTTTGATGGTACCAACCACGGACGGCTTGGCATCAGTCGTGACGACCACGACGGCGGTATCAACCACCCTATCCACGTCGGCACGAACACCAACAACGGCAACGGCGCCTATCTCACCGCCGGTGGCACTTGGACGAACGGCTCCAGCCGTGAATTCAAGGAGAACTTCCAATCCCTTGACCGGGATGAGTTACTGGCCTCGATTGCTGCTATGCAGATTGACTCCTGGAACTTCAAGAACACCGACGAACGTCATATCGGACCGATTGCTGAGGACTTCGTGGCTGCTTTCGATGTCGGCACTGTGAGGGAGAGCGACGGCCAGCGCGAGAACCAGTATCTGTCCGCCAGCGACGTCGCCGGGGTTTCCTTGGCAGCCGTTCAGGTACTGCTGGAAAAGATCGAGCAGCTTGAAACTCGAATAGCAGAACTCGAAGCGCAGAATAGGTGAGCCCGTCATGAGAATGACAAACACATTGACGGCAATACTCGCCTGTGTCATGTATGCCGTCGCGCTGCATGCCGCTGAACCGGCGACGGATGAAGCCGCCTCCCCGTCTATTAGAGCCGGTGAGCAGATCAATTGGCAAGTGATTTCATCGGGAGGTACCGACGGT
>CAZHDS010000157.1:0-7789 GCA_964531495.1 uncultured Ignavibacteriales bacterium | reverse complement strand
AGTCGTGAGCCGCGACAGATGGCCACGGTCTTTTCGAATTCGCCGATATCGGGCGGGGACAATGGTTGTGGGCGGCACAAACACTGAGCGTCGGTGGTCTCAAACAGCTCGATCATCGCTTTCAGCAGATCCTTGCTGGGAATGTGCGTATGGCCATCGAGAATCATGACGTACGGAGCGACACTATTCCGGATCCCGAGGTTGCGTCCGGCCGATGCCAATCCACGGGGACTGTCGAGAAGCCGCAGCGAGCCGAATCGTCCCTTGAAAGAACGGGCGATCTCCCTGGTCCGGTCGGTGGAACCACCATCGGCGATCACGACCTCGACTTGATCCATCGGGAAGTCCTGCATGTAGATCTGGTCAAGCGTCGACGCCAGGTACTTCTCTTCGTTGAGCACCGGCATGATGATTGCGACCTTGAGTTTCTGTTGCTCTTCCGTCATTCTCTTTCAGTTCGTATTTGAGGTCAGTAGCACTGAACCCGGATATCTATTGTTGATCATAAACGAGCGAGCGCCAACTCTCAACAATAAACTATCGTGCAACAGATGGAGAAATGGTCAGGCGGGGCGGCAGGCTTCCAGCCATCGTTTGCTTGCGGCTGGCCAGGCGAACGGGGTGGCGCTAATCCGGGCCTCTGAAGAAAGCGAGGCGACCAACTCAGGTGATTCCACCAATTGAATGACTCTGTGGGCCAATGCCGAAGGTTGATCGGAGCGGATAAGGAACCCATTGACGCCATCGCTGATGATCTCAGGGATAGCTCCGCTCTTGGTTGAAAGCACCGGCAAGCCGCTCGCCATGGCGGTCACGACGCTGCTGACCGGATTACCTATAGGAGCAGGGTTGACAAAACAGTCGGCCCGGGCGTAGCAGTCCGAGACGATCTGATCGTCACCGGCAAATTCGAGTGACACTCCGGCGGGCAAGTCCTGACGACTGGCCGCCACCTGGGCGGGGGAGAGGCCATCGACCAATACCGTCAACTCAGCCCTGGGGTACTTGGCCTTGACCAGCTGAAAGCTCTGTATCAAACATGGCCAGCCCACGGGACTGGCAAGATCATCCCCTTCAACTGCCAAGCTGGCCAAAATATGGGGCTGCGCCCGATCCAATCGACGGCTCGGGAGCTGATCGAGATCAATAGCAGGTCTCAGAGCGCAGGCTCTCACACCCCGGCGTCTTAGGCTCGCTGCCAGAGCATCGGTGGATACCAAGACTCGATCCACATGCCGTAGCAATTCCACGGTCAATCTGCCAGCCGTTTCCAGCTGTATGTCGGCGAATCTGTGACGCCAGTCGACAACCATGGCTAGTCCATAAAAGCGAGCGGCCAGAAAGGGTATCAGGGTCTGGCTAAAAAGAGCCTGCGAGGGGGAAATGAACAGATGGGTGGCACCGACTTGGGGCAGGATCCGGAGCAGTTGCCGTATCCACCCTGCAGCTGAAACTCCGCCGACCGCCCCGGCAGCGGTCAAAGTTGGACTGGCTGCATCAGCATGCATCTGAAGAGTCATCCGGTAGCGTTCCCGATCCTCCCAGAACATGGTGGCAGGATTTCCGACCACAAGGCAAGACGCACTTTTTCCCGACTCGCCGTAAATCTCAAGCGGCGGGCTCGATAGGGCCAAATCTGTCCGGGTATGGTTGGTGCGTTTCGTCGACATGCTCTTGGTCTCCAATTGGCTTGGCTAATGGCCGGTGCACACGTTTCTACACCTCAGATTCCGAATGGTTGACGAAAATCAGTCGCCACCGGCACCTTATTGCTTGTCTTTCGGCCGGAATCGGTTATCGTGCAACGTTCTTTACTAGAAGCCGAAGCACGTAGGTATCGATGAGAGCCATTCTTGAGGAAAAATTCTTTCCTCACGTCATAAAACCCGGGCGTTACGCCGGTGGTGAACCAGGCCAGATTATCAAGGATCCGGCCGGGCGAACTAAGTACCTCCACGCCTTCCCTGACAAATATGATTTGGGCCAGTCGTATCTCGGCTTGCAGACGATCTACAATGTCGTCAACCGCGATGACAGATTTCTCTGCGAGCGCGTGTTTGCGGTGGACTCCGACGCCGAGGCGCTCTTGCGGGAGCTCGAGCTGCCGCTCTTTTCCCTGGAATCAGCCCGTCCGGCTGGGGATTTCGATGTCATCGGATTCACGCTCACTTTCGAGCTGGTCTACACCAATGTGCTGGCGATGCTGGATCTGGCGCGTATTCCGCTTCACTCTTGCGACCGGACCGACGAACATCCTCTGATAATGGCGGGCGGACCGGCAGTGTATAGTCCGGAGCCGCTGGCCGAGTTTGTTGACCTGTTTTTCATCGGTGACGCTGAAGAAGGTCTGCCAGAGATGCTGAGTCTGTTGCATGAACTGGGCCCAGCCTCACGAGAGCAGAAGCTTCGGCTGTTGGCCGAAAACGTGGAATCTGTTTACATTCCCAGATTCTATGATGACAACCATGTGCCGACCGAATCCTTCGCACCGGCCGAAATCAAGGCGAGGGTCGTCCCGCAGCTCAAAGCAGAATACTACCCTGACCAACCGTTGGTGCCGCTAATCGAAGTCGTCCACAACCATCTGGGTGTTGAGATCATGCGCGGCTGTCCTCAAGGGTGCCGCTTCTGTCAGGCTGGCCCGATGTACCGTCCGGTGCGTTCGCGTTCGCGGGATGATATTCTGCGGCAAATAGAGACCCAGATGGCCCAGACCGGTTACCATGAGATAGCGCTCGTCTCGCTCTCATCATCGGACTACCCTGGGATCGAAGATCTGGTTCGTACGGCCACGCGTCGCCTCGGTGATCGCCGTGTTTCTATGTCGCTACCGTCACTCAGACCCGGCTCCATCTCACCAGAGCTACTCGATGCCGCCAAGATGGTACGCAAGTCCGGCCTGACCCTTGCCCCCGAAGCAGGCACCGAGCGGCTGCGTTTGTTCATACGCAAAGATTTTCCTGATGCCGCCATCTATGATACCGTGCGCATGGCTTTCGACAAGGGTTGGAAGGGTGTCAAGCTCTACTTCATGGTAGGGTTGCCGACCGAGACCGATGAGGATCTGCTGGGGATCGTGAAGGTCATCCAGAGGTGCTCCGATATTGGTCGTGACTATCCCGGTCACCAGGGGATCAATGTCACTTTGTCTCCCTTCGTTCCCAAGCCGCATACGCCGTTCCAATGGGATGCCGTAGTATCGCCTGATGAAATAGAACGTCGCATTCTCTTGGTCAAAAGAAACTGTCGCGCGCGCGGCGTAAAATTCAAATACCACTCGACCGAGACCGCCATGCTGGCCGGACTTCTGGGACGAGGTGGGCGAGAGATGGCCAAGGTTATTGAGCAAGTCTTCAACGAGGGTTGCCGATTCGACGGTTGGAGCGAAACTTTCGAACCCCAAAAGTGGTTTGCGGCCTGTCGTGACAATGGTATCGACATCGAAGCTCAGCTGCGCCCAATTCCATTTGACCAACCCCTACCCTGGGATCATATCCGCAAGGGTGTCGCCTTTGAGCATCTCAAGAAGGAGCGTCACCGGACCTCGGCGCAGTTGAAGGACTACCAACCTCAGTTCCGAGCCGAAACGCAAGAAGCGTCTGGCAATGGTCCTCAGATGACTTTCGGCCGAAGCAAGAAACGGGTGCCAAGTCGCCAGACAACTTCGGCCCCCACCAAGAATCGGGCGCGGATTCGTTGGACCAAAGGGGCTCGCTATCGATACATGTCGCACCTCGAGAATATGACCATGATCGAGCGCGCCTTGCGCCGGGCGCGGTTGCCCGTCGCTTACAGCCAGGGGTTCAACCCCACCATGAAACTCTCCTTCGGTCCGCCGCTGCCGCTCGGGTTTACATCTCAGGCGGAGTATGTTGACATCACCCTCGAATCAAACCTCATGCCGTATATGATGGAGAGCCTGCGAGAGGCTATGCCGGAGGGGATTGAGATTATCGAGGCTGGAGCCGTATTCGGGAAATCCAAATCTCTCTCGGCCAGTCTGAATCGGGTCGTCTACACCATACCAGTCGCCGGACTGGATCTGACCACCCTGGCGAACGCCGTGGCTCACCTGTTGGATAGCGACTCAATCCCTGTCGAACGGAAAGGCAAGGACAAGACAAAAACTGTTGACGTGCGGCCCGGCATCTATGATTTGAGCCTTGAGGATGATCAGCTTGTAATGGTGCTTGGCCTTGGCGAAGGCGTCTACGTGCGAGCCACGGAAGTGATGTCGCTGTTGCTCGATGGTGATGCCAAACGCGTGGCTGGATTGCCAGTTCACCGGCGCGACGTGTATCGTCAGGATGAAGTGGGTCAAATGATTGGAGCTCTGGATCTATGAGTGACAAGACCAAGAACCAGCGGCCTGCTTCCCGACGCCCCGACCCGGTTCGCATGGCCGCCCTGCAGGCCCTGATCTATGTCGATCAGGGAGAGCAGACCGACAATGCGGTCAAGATGGTCATGGATGACAATCAATTTCGTGCCATCGACCGACGGCTGATCATGCAACTAGTCAACGGTACGACCAAAATGCGTCGTCGCCTGGATCATGAGCTGAAATTCTACCTGGCCAAGCCCTCGACTGACTTACCCTTGAAGCTATCCAACATCCTGCGCATGGGACTCTACCAACTGCGCTTCACCGATCGTATTCCAGCCGCAGCGGCCGTCAACGAATCGGTCAATCTGGCCCATGCCCTGATTGATCGGCCTCGGGCCAACCTGGTCAACGCTGTCCTTAGGTCAAGTATTCGTGAGCCTGAAAAAGTCAAGTTCGCCTCCCGAGAATCCGAGCCGGTCAAGTATCTGGCCGATTTCCATTCGTATCCGGAGTTTTTTGTCGAGTATTGCCTGCGTGAATTCGGGATAGATGATACCGAGAAGCTCCTTCTGACCTACAACAAGCCGCCCCACGTAACTTACCGCGTAAACTACATAAAAGCCAAGCCGGACGAAGTGGCCCGCATTCTCCAGGACGCTGGCTTCGAGTTTTTCTATGGGCGTTATTTGCCGGAGTTCATCCACTTGGAAGCGGGTGGCCTGCCGCTTGAGGAGGAGTTGATCCGAACCGGTAAGGTCTATGTTCAGGATGAATCATCAGGCCTTTCGGTGCGGCTGCTCAATCCTCGACCGGACAGCAACGTTATCGATGTTACCGCCGCTCCAGGTGGCAAAACGACCTATATGGCGATCAGGATGCGCAACAAAGGGCGCGTGACGGCGCTCGACAAATCGCACCAACGACTCACTATGGTTGTCGACAACGCCAACACTCTCGGCATCAAGATCATCTCACCCGTGGCGGTCGATATGCTTACTTTCGATGGTAGTCTGTATGACCGGGTGCTGCTCGACCCGCCTTGCACTGGCTGGGGGACAGCTGGCAAGAACTCCGATCTGCGCTGGAGCAAGACGCCCGAGGATGTCAAGAACCTGGTGCGTATCCAGAGCCGGATGATTGACAAGGCGGCCGAGATGGTACGACCGGGCGGATTGCTGGTCTACTCGACTTGCACTATCATCCGCGATGAAAATGATCAAGTGGTCGAAGAATTCCTGCTGAGGCGTCGGGATTTCGAGTTGGAGCCAGCCAATGAGTTTTTCGATGAAAGCCTCGTCACGGAGCGCGGATTTGTGAAAACCTATCCGGTGTGCGAGAACCTATCCGGCGCTTTCGCCGCCCGTCTCAAACGCAAACTCCACTAGGCAACACTGTCGGTGGCAAGCCACCCTTTCCGCAATACTATTTGGATTCGTGACGCGAGGTCGCGACCTTACTTGGACGAAGGCGTAGATACCGTCTTTCAAGTCAAGGGTGGGTCCGTCATCGGACCCGCCAAATCGAGAAAGAATGGCAAGTACCTGACATCCCGATGAATCGATCCGAAGGACAAAGACACACGCAGTGTGTCAATATGCTTTGGCGAAGACGGCGTCAGTCTTGGCTGCACCGCCACAAATCACACACTTGCCTTCGGTGCCGCTCTGCTCAAACGGCAGGCAACGGATGGTGACCTTCATGGCGGCAGCCTTTTCTTCACATTCTGGTGAATCGCACCACTTCGACCAGGCAAAACCGCCATGGATCTCAGGCTTCTCGGCATTCTTCGGCGTGAAGTAGGCCTGGAGAGTTTCGAAATCGCTGATCTCGCGATTGATATTCGCCTCCAGGATCGCCTTGGCCTGATCAAAGTAGTTCTGCTGCATTTCAGCCAGAGCAGCCACAACAACTTCCGGCAAATCATCCCGTGATACGCCTGTTGCCTCCTTGATACCCTGATCGCGGCGGCCCATGTAGACCGAGTTGGACTCCATATCGCGCGGACCAATCTCAAGCCGAATCGGAGCGCCCCGCTTGACCCATTGCCACTTCTTCTCAACCGGCTTCATATCCCGCTCATCCAGTTTCACGCGAACCGGACGACCATCGTACGAGAGTTGTGACAGAGACGCCGCGACCTCACGAGAATAAGCCAGGACCTGCTCGGCTACGTCCGGCTGGTTTAGCATCGGCACAATCACGACCTGCCTTGGGGCCATTTTGGGTGGCAAACGCAGACCGTCGTCATCAGAGTGAACCATGATCAGGGCGCCAACCATGCGACTGGAAACGCCCCAGGAAGTCGTATATGCGTTTTCCAGATCACCCGCTTCGTTGGCAAACTGAATCTCAAATACCTTCGAGAAATTCTGACCGAGGTAGTGAGAGGTACCGGCTTGAAGCGCCTTGTGGTCCTGCATCATAGCCTCGATGCAATAGGTATTGACGGCTCCCGGGAACCGCTCCGCTTCTGTCTTCTCACCAGCGATCACCGGAATCGCCAACTGGTCTTCGGCGAAAGTGCGGTACACCTCGAGCATGCGATTCGTTTCCTCGATAGCTTCCTGCTCACTGGCGTGGGCGGTATGACCCTCCTGCCAGAGGAACTCGGTCGTGCGCAGGAAAATCCGTGGCCGCATCTCCCAGCGAACAACATTGGCCCACTGGTTGATCAGGAGCGGCAGATCGCGATAGGACTGAATCCACTTGGAGAACGAGCGACCAATAATCGTCTCCGAGGTCGGACGCACGATCAACGGCTCTTCCAGCTCTCCGGTCGGGATCAGCTTGCCATCTTTTTCGACCAGACGATGGTGCGTAACGATGGCGCACTCCTTGGCGAAACCCTTGACGTGCCCGGCTTCCTTCTCAAGATAGCTCAGCGGGATAAACAGCGGGAAATAGGCATTTTCGTGACCCGTGTCTTTGATCATCTGATCGAGGCCACCCTTGATCTCTTCCCAAATCCCAAACCCCCATGGCTTGATCACCATGCAGCCACGAACGCTCGACATCTCGGCCAGATCAGCCGCTTTGATTACTTGCTGGTACCATTCCGGGTAGTCCTCGGTGCGAGTAGGGGAGATGGCATTTTGTTGCTGTTTTTTACCCACGTCGTTTTGTCCTTACGAGCTTCGTCAACGGTCTCAATGAAGTGTCGGCAAGACTATAACAGCGATCGGCCTGTTCTCCAAGAAAAATCCGGGCTGGAGGGGAATCGGTGCCGAACCAAGCAAGCTAGTCCGTCGTCTCGGCATCTTCCCGGACGAATTCCAGAATGTCGCCCGGCTGACAATCAAGCGCGTCGCAGATAGCGTCCAGGGTCGAAAACCGCACCGCCCGGGCATGAGACTGCTTGAGAATCGACAGATTGGCGATAGTCACGCCCACCTTCTCCGACAGTTCGGTGAGACTCATCTTGCGTTTGACCAGCATGAGGTCGAGGTTCACCTGGATAGCCAT
>CAZHDS010000156.1:0-7793 GCA_964531495.1 uncultured Ignavibacteriales bacterium | reverse complement strand
GCATAGGAGGCCTTGGGGGCAAAGAACCCGACCGAATGATAACCCCAGTAGTTCACCAGTGGCTCGCCGGTATGAGGATTGGCCCGATCGTTGTCAGTCTCCGAGAATTCGTTGATAGGCAGGAGTTCCACGGCGGTCACGCCAAGTCGCTTCAAGTAGGGGATCTTCTCAATCAGGCCATCATAGGTTCCCGGATTGCGGACCCCAGAGCTCTTGTGACGCGTGAAGCCCCTCACGTGAAGTTCGTAGATGATTGACTGTGACAGAGGGACATTGAGGGGTTGATCATACTCCCAATCAAAACGGTCCTCGACTACCAATGAGCGCCAGCCATACGGCTGGCCACTATTGTCCGTATCTATCCGGCCCCATTGTTCTCTTCCCGACAGTGCTTTGGCGTAGGGATCGACCAGCACCTGAGAGCGATCGAAACGATGAACAGGACTCCCTTCGCTGTCGGTTCGATCCACACGATAGCCATATTCGATACGTGATGGAATACCCATTACCAGGGCGTGCCAAATATCACCGGTCCGATTGTAGCGAGGATCCAAAGGGAACTCTGCGACCGGATTATCGGCCCCAGGTTCATACAATACCAACCACACCGAGGTGGCATGAGAGGAGAATATCGCGAAGTTGATGCCTCCGCGCTGAAGCGTTGCACCGAGGGGGAGGGGGGTGCCCCGTGAGATCTCGAACTCCTGGCTGACGATATCCAACAAGCCACCCGTCGCTCTGGGTGTTTCGCCTGGGGAGTTGGAGGCACCGCTGCCTGAATATGGACGGGCTTTCATACTTATTGCGTTCCTATCGGTCCCGATGTTCCAGCCACGGCAATCAGATTATCTTTCGCTGCAGCCTGCCAATGGCCTGCCGGATTGTCTCACCGTCCTTCTCCCAGCCCGGTTTGCCGGCCAGGGAAAACATGGCTCGTTTGTACGCCTCGACGCCCGGCTGCACAAAGGGATTGTGGCCCGCCAGGTACCCCGAAAGGGCTACCGAGCGTTCCATCAGGTAGTAGAACTGCCCCAGATTGAATGCGTTCCGTCGAGGGATGTCTATTGTCATGTTGGGCACGCCGCCCTCGAAATGAGCCAGAGCCGGTCCGTCGATCACCAGGCTATTCACAAAGTTCATCGAATGCTCAGCTTCAGGGAGATAGTTGAGACCATCATCGTTGTGCTCGTCGGTCGGAATCCTGACCTCGTTGTCACTCTCCACCAGGCGCAGGAAGGTCTCGATGATGTTGCGCTCCCCATCCTGAACCATCTGCCCGTTGGCATGGAGCTTCTCCGAATACATCGAAGGGGAGACCCACATTCCGAACCCGCCGTGTCCTTCACTTTCCGGGAAGATCTGCTCCATCCAGCGCGTGAGTTGGTAGATGGCAGCCGAGTTGGTCGCCACGACCTCAATCTTCTTGCCCTTCAGATGAGCCAGGTGGCGCACGGCCGCATGTACCATGGCCGGGTTTGACCAGAAGTCATCACCATCGGTACGCCGCTTCATGTGACGGAACCCGGCTGTGAATTCATGTATGTTGATCCCGGCCATGGCCAGACCGACCAGACCCACATCAGTCAGAACCGAAAACCGTCCGCCGATGTCTCCTGGCACATCAAACGACTTGTATCCCTGCCGATCGGTCATCGTGCGCAGGGCCCCACGCTTCTTGTCAGTGGTGGCGATTATGAACTCGGCCGCCCGTCCGGGTTGGTTTTCTTCGAGCAATTGGCGGAGAATACGAAAGGCAATAGCGGTCTCGGTGGTTGTCCCGGATTTTGAAATGACATTGAGGCCGATCCGTTTTCCCTCCAACATGTCCAGCGTGTCGCGGAAATAGTCGGGGTCGGTGTTCTGGCCAAGAAAGTACATTTCCGGGGAGCCATTTCGTTTTTCGCGCGGCAGTTGATTGAAATAGGAGTGGGTCAACGCCTTGAAGGTAGCATCGATGCCCAGGTATGAGCCGCCGATCCCAAGTGAAACAAAGGCGTCGATCTTGCTCGAGAGCTCGGTGGTGGTGGATACGATTTCGTCCAGATGGTCGACAGTTATCTCGTCAGGAAGTGACTGCCAGCCGAGCATAGGTGTGTCCCCGTCCAGGCAATCCCCTTCGCCGTTCTTCAGTCGACGGTGTTCTTCGACGACCATCGGAGCGAAGCTCTCGATTTCGTCGACCGAGATGAATGGCTCGCCATGGCTTGGGTTGACGATATAGGTGATATCGAGCGCGATCCGGTTGGTTTCCAGGAAGGCCTCTTCCGGCGACAGGGTTCTGGCCCCCATCGCTGAATCGCGATGCCTTGAGACAGTACGGTTTTCCTCAAGAATGTCCGGCATATCTCTGCCTCCAATATGCTATCCCAGCATAGTTTTGATCGATGTTGTTGACCTGCCTCGCACCATAGTGATCGTGGCCGGTGTCGGCAACAATATCATTCAGGAAAACCAAGGTCACGACAGCCTCCTGCATTCCATGCGCATTGCCCATTTGTACCGCAGACGGACCCCTATGGAGCTATTTGCTATTATCGGCAGTTGCCGATCACGGCTTAAGTAGGAGGCAGTTTGATTGCTCCAGGGTGGGCCGAAAGTCGCATACGACGGCCCGCCGTGGAGCTAAGAGATGTCACAAGAATGCCGATTATAAGAAGATAAGCAGTGGACGAACAAGGAGATGAGAATGCCAAGATCTTATGAAACGTTCCGAGTGAGAGCCTTCCTGCCTGAAGAGCTGGAACCATTGTCAGAGTTGGCCTACAACCTGCACTGGAGTTGGGATCACGACGCCATCGAGCTATTTCATCGTCTTGATCGGGATCTCTGGAATGAGACCAACCACAATCCTGTCAAGATGCTGGGATCGATCAAGCAGGACCGGCTGGCGAAGGCGATCAATGACGATGGCTTCATGGATCAGTTGCAGCGGTCCTACCAGACCTTGCAGGAGACCTTGGCCGGTCGAACGTGGTTTGAGGACAAGTACGGCAAGTTCGAAACGCCCAAAATAGCTTACTTCTCGATGGAGTTTGGCCTCAACGAGTGCCTACCGATCTACTCAGGCGGTCTGGGCATCCTGGCTGGAGATCATTTGAAGTCGGCCAGCGAACTTGGCCTACCGCTGGTTGGAATCGGCCTGCTATATCAGCAGGGCTATTTTCAGCAATACTTGAACGCCGATGGCTGGCAGCAGGAGACCTACCAGGAAAATGACTTCTACAACCTGCCCATCAAACTCCAGGCCGGATCCGACGGCGCACCAGCGGTGGTCGAGATTCCCTTCCCGGGACGGTCTGTCTTCGCTCAGGTGTGGCTAGCCCAGGTGGGTCGGATCCCCTTGTATTTGTTAGATACGAACCTGCCCCAGAACCAGCCAGCCGACCGCAATATTACTGGTCAGCTGTACGGCGGTGACAATGAGAATCGCATAAAGCAAGAACTCGTTCTCGGCGTCGGTGGCATGATTGCTCTGCGGGCGCTCGGTTTGCACGTTCATGTTTGTCACATGAATGAAGGGCATGCCGCTTTCATGGCTTTGGAGCGGATGAGACACCGCAAGCACAAAGACGGCCTTACTACAGACCAGGCTCTTGAAGTGGTCAAGAGCGGCACAATTTTCACAACTCACACGCCGGTACCGGCTGGGATCGACGTGTTTACGGCGGAGCTGGTCGAGAAGTACTTGGCGCCCATTCTGAGGGATAGCGATATCGATCTTCAGGAGTTCATGGCTCTGGGCAGAAGAAATCCGGATGATCTGTCTGAGCCACTCAACATGGCCCTGCTTGCGCTCCGAACTACCGCCTCGGCGAACGGCGTGAGCCGGTTGCATGGTCACGTATCTCGGGAGATGTTTCGGTCGATCTGGCCCAAGGCTCCGCTCGATGAAGTGCCGATCGGCCACGTCACGAACGGCATTCATACGCGGTCCTGGACATCAGCTGAGATGACCGCTCTCTTTCGGCGCTATCTGGGGCCGGACTGGCTGAAGAAACCTGCCGACCATACGATATGGGAGCGGGTCGAGAGGATCCCGAATGTGGAATTGTGGCGCGCCCATGAGCGTCGTCGGGAACGCCTGATAGCCTTTGCTCGTCGCCGGCTAGTTGGCCAACTGCAACGCCAGGGCGCCAACGGTGGGGACATTGAAGCGGCTTACGAGGTTCTGAATCCGGAGGCCCTGACCATAGGCTTTGCCCGCAGGTTTGCGACCTACAAGAGAGCCACCCTTCTGCTTCGGGATCCCGAGCGCCTGAAGAGATTGGTCACTAACCCGGATAGACCGGTCCAATTCATTTTTGCCGGCAAGGCCCATCCTCGCGATAGCGCCGGAAAGAACCTGATCAAAGAGCTGATTCACTTCGTACGCGATGAGAACATCCGGGACCACTTTGTCTTCATCGAGAATTACGACATCAACGTAGCCCGGTATTTGGTTGAAGGGGTCGATGTCTGGATGAACAACCCTTGCCGACCAATGGAAGCCAGTGGTACCAGCGGAATGAAGGTTGTGCCGAACGGTGGTCTGAATCTCAGCGTCCTGGATGGCTGGTGGTGCGAAGGGTATGCCCGTGATACCGGCTGGGCGATTGGTAATGGTGAGGACTATGAGGATCGTGAGCTTCAGGACGACGTGGAGAGCAAGGCTCTCTACGATGTATTGGAGAATGATCTGGTGCCGCTATTCTATGATCGCCGCGAAAACAAGCCCCCCCGTCACTGGATAGCCATGATGAAGAGCTCCATGAGCAAACTTGGTCCGGCCTTCAGCACTAACCGGATGGTTCAGGAGTACACCGACAAATTCTATATGGCCGCCTACGAGAACTGGAAGGATCTGTCGGGCAACGACTTTGCCCAGGCAAAAGACCTTGTGCAGTGGCGGCAGCGTATCGAATCCAATTGGGATCAGGTCGAAATCGTCGATGCCCGCGTGGACAGAGAAAAGGCCGAAGTTGGAGCGGCCGTGAAAGCCGAAGCCCGTGTCAAACTCGGATCGCTAAACCCTGATGATGTACGGGTTCAGATATACTCCGGACCATTGGGCAGGGACGGTGGTGTCCTTGATGGCACTGTCGAAGAGATGAAGTTTGTCGGGAAGGCGGAAGATGGCCTGTACAACTATGAGGCGTATATCGGCTGCGATGAGAGCGGCTTGTTTGGGTATTCAACCCGCATCATGCCCAGCCACCCAAAGATGGTTGATCACTTCGGTCTGGAGAAGATGCGCTGGATCGGCGATCGTCTGCCGTCTGCTACTGGGCAGGAAGTTCGGCAGTCTGAGACTGTAGGCGTCTGCTGATACGCCGTGCCCCCCTTGGTTGGGGGCATTGAGGAGGGCGGTACGTGGATTATCTTAGAACCATTGTGGCCCAAAGCGAGCCACTGTTGCTGTTTCTGGTAATCGGTCTCGGATTCCTACTGGGGCAGATCAAATATCGCGGATTCAAACTTGGTGTGGCCGGCGTACTCTTTGCCGGCCTCTTCTTTGGCGGCTGGGTACCGGAAGGTGCTGAGCCGCTGTCGATTGCGCATCAGGTGATGCAAATCGGTCTGATTCTGTTCGTCTATACGATCGGGCTGTCAAGTGGGGCCGGCTTCTTTGCCTCTCTCAAAAGCCATGGTCTTCGCTTCAACATCAGTCTTGTGGTGTCCCTTAGTCTGGGAGCCGCCGCGACCTTAGGTGTGGGACTGTGGATGGGGCTCGAACATGGGCAGATTGCCGGCGTTTTCTGCGGCGGGCTGACCAACACACCGGCGCTTGCGGCTGTGACAGAGTTCATGATCAATAGTGGCATCGGCGATCCTCGAAACCCCGCTGTCGGCTACTCTATGACCTACCCCTTTGGTATCCTTGGTGGCATGATGGCCTTTCAGGTGTTCGCTTTGGCATATCGCAAGGCGGCCGTCAGGGAGAAGACCGATGCCGACGCCCGAGCACTGAAGAGGTCCAGCTTGATTACGGCTCAATTCGAGGTCAGGAATCCTGAGTTGTACGGTAGGGCGATCGGTGAACTGCGTATTCAGGAGCAGACGGGCATGGTCGTCTCTCGGCATCGGCACGGAGACGGGGTGGCGGTTGCGACCAAGTATTCGGTGCTCAACGAAGGGGACGTACTGACTGCGGCAGGAGCAGAAGTCGATATTCAGAAGGCCGAAGGATACTTCGGGGCCAAATCTGTCGCCCCCCAGACGGAGACATCCGGCACCATAGTCATGAGACGTATCCTGGTCTCGCGGAAGGAACTGGCAGGGAAGACCATTCGTGGGCTTGAGCTTGACCGCCGGTTCAACGCTCAAATCACTCGCCTGAGACGAGCCGACATTGACATGGTGCCAGACCATCACACCTTCAGAGTTGCCCTGGGGGACCGCGTCAGGGTGGTCATGCCCAAGGAGAATGCGGCTGAAGTTGCCGAGTACTTTGGCGATTCCGAGCGAAGCATCTCGGAACTTGACTACACCGCTCTGACACTTGGAATATCCCTGGGCGTGCTTCTGGGAATGATTCCGATTCCTGTTCCGGGCGGCAGTTTCGTATCGCTCGGTTTTGCGGGAGGTCCTTTGGTGGCTGGACTTATCCTTGGCCGACTAGGCCGCACCGGTCCGTTGGTGTGGTCGCTTCCCCTGGAGTCGAACAATGCCCTGAGACATATTGGTCTGCTGTTTTTCCTGGCTGCCGTTGGGGTCCTGGCCGGCGGACGTTTCTTACACGCTCTTTCATCGTCCGGCTGGCAGCTGTTCACTCTCGTATTTCTTACAACGACGATAACAACGACTCTGATGCTTCTCCTGTTGCGCCACTATGGCCAGGCCACTGTGGTCGAGGCGATCGGAGCAACCAGTGGCATGCAGACTCAACCGGCAACGCTGGCGCGTGCCTACGACATGTCCAAATCCGAAGATACGTTTGTAGCCTATGCCACGACCTATCCTGTGGCGATGGTTGGCAAGATACTCATTGCTCAACTGATTGTGATAATATGTAGCATGCTCTCGTCCTAGCGCCCGTTACCATCATCGGAGCGCTGGGCTCCAATTCCGATCGCAGCTGCCAAACCAGTGGCGAAATTTCCTAGTGCTGTAAGTTGTATTTGCGGTCGTAAATGTCCCCGGGGAGTTCGGGGGACATTGACGCCACGAAGGTGCCCGGAGCTCAGCGACGTTCCAACAGAGCGCGAACCCGCGCTAGCATTTCTGTAGCATTGAGTGGTTTGAGGATGAATTCGACTGCACCAAGGGCAGCGAGACTGTCTCGGCTGAAGCTGCGTTGACACTAATCCGTGTCTTCATTTGGCGGCAGCGCGTTCCAATGTGTTGATCTCATCCAGAAGTGTCTCAATCTCACTCTTGAGTCGCCCAAAGGCGCTAGTTGCCTGTTGCATGTCTTCGTTCTTCCCCATCGCCTCCAGTGCTACGGCCTGATCCAAGGCGGCCATGGCACCCATATTGCCCAGGGTCCCTTTCAGTTTGTGGGCAGCCTCATGGAGTTGCTGCGGCTGACACCCTCGTATCGCCTGCTCGATATTGTCGATCAATCCGGGACATTCCTCACGGAAGATGTTGATTAGGGTCCAGACAAGGTCCTCATCCTCACCAGCTGCTTCACGCAGTGCACTGAGATCAAAATTCATAGCTGTGTCACCCTCTAACCTATGTTGACGTCTCTTCTGGCGCGAGTTCATTCTTAGTGTGCTTCAATATGCATCCATAAAGCTTCTCCGGGTCTATCGGCTTGCTTACGTAATCGTCCATTCCGACCTCCAAGCACTTCTCTCTGTCACGGTCCA
>CAZHDS010000155.1:0-7800 GCA_964531495.1 uncultured Ignavibacteriales bacterium | reverse complement strand
GCATCCGCGAGTGATCGCGAATTGAAATCTGAAGTAGTATCGAAGAGGGACAATGGTAATACGACCGATCAGATACATAGAAATGAAGATATTTCATTGTTTAAGGAGAGGGCTGTGTTTAAGTCAATGAAGCTGGGGACAAAGATAGCCGCAGGGTTTTCCACTCTGATAGTCATTGCGCTGGCTATTGGTTACTCGGGATGGACTAACCTTGGCAATGTGGAGTCGCTAGGCAGAGTAACCGCCAATGTCAATGCCGCTAGGCAATTGGTATCGGACAGCCGCGGTTACATCAAGGACTTTCTGGTCCACGGGTTTGCATCTACTGGTGCTGATGGAAAGAACAGTGTTGAAAGATACGAGGAGGTCTATCAACAGCAGATAGATGGATTCGCCAATATCCTTTCATCAGAGGAGTTAACGGAGTCTGACCTATCACTGGTTAACACCATTGCAACAAATGCTGGTGAATATAGGACCGGTGTTGAGGCAATCGTCGATGCCAGAAAATCGAAGGATGAGGCTTTCGAGGAGTGGAAGCGGCTTGGTTGGGCGATAACGGGCCAAGTCAACAACGCCATGGGCGATATCATCAACCCCGCCAGAATCGAAGCTGAGAATGCCGGTGATATCGAGGGTGTCAAGAAATGGTCACGCATTGGAAGCGGACTTGATCAGGACGTCGTCGAGCCATTCTTGCTTTTGCGTGTAACCGCAGTCTATCTGATTGCCACCAATGCCGAAGCACAATGGACTGGTTACCAGAAACAGCTCGCGAAGGCCTTTGAGGGAACGGAGCGGTGGGGAAACTCGGTCGGAGGCGAAAGTCAGCTGGCATCGGTGGCTTCTGAAATCAAGGGATATCTCAATGAATACATGGCTGCCGGATCGCAGTACTATGATGCCGTCCTAACAGGCAAATCGGAGTACGACGCGATCATTGTCACCGCTGTTGCTATGACCAAGAATATGGCAAGGCTTCAGACGATCTTCCAGGAGCGTGAGGATAGTGTCATTGCTCGCGCCAATAGTCTAGCGCTCTTGTTCTCCGCTATTGGTCTGATTCTCGGAGTCGGGCTTGCCATAGTCATCACGCGTTCGATCACCAAGCCAATTCAGGGCTTCATCGCGAGTCTCTCTTCTGGTAGCGAGCAGGTTGGTGCCGCTTCACAGCAAGTGGCCGGTGCTGGCCAATCCCTGGCTTCAGGTGCTTCGGAGCAGGCCGCTTCGCTCGAGGAGACCTCATCCTCACTTGAGGAAATGGCCAGCATGACGCGCCAGAATGCTGACAATGCGCATCAGGCTAACACTCTTGCGGCCGCTGCCAGAGATTCCGCCGATAGCGGTTCGAACGCCATGGAGAGGATGGCTTCATCCATGAGCGAGATCAAGAAATCGTCGGAAGAGACGGCCAAGATCATCAAAGTCATCGACGAGATTGCCTTTCAGACCAATTTGCTGGCGTTAAATGCGGCGGTCGAGGCTGCTCGCGCTGGTGAGGCTGGCAAAGGATTCGCCGTGGTGGCTGAAGAAGTTCGCAATCTCGCTATGCGGTCGGCCGAAGCTGCCCGCAACACCAACGACTTGATAGAGAGTGCGCGGAAGAACGCCGATGATGGAGTGACGGTGTCAGAGGAACTGCAGACGATCTTCAGCGATGTTACTACGGGCGTAAAGAAGGTCACTGATCTGCTGGGAGAGGTGGCGGCCGCCAGTTCTGAACAGGCTCAGGGCATAACTCAAATCAACACGGCCGTTGCACAGATGGACGAAGTAACTCAGGCCAACGCATCCTCGGCCGAAGAATCGTCGGCGGCCAGTCAGGAACTCGCGGCTCAGGCCGGCCAAATGAGCCAGACCGTCGGCCAGCTGAACGCTCTCGTCTTTGGTGCCAAAGTAGCGGTGTCCTCAAGCATGTACGAAACCGCCAGCCCGAACCGATTTGATTCCACGCCGTCACGTCTGCGAACTCGGATCACCGAGAGAGTCCAAGGTCTGGCCCGCAAGCCTTACGGCCCGGCCAACGCAGCTCGGGGCGATCGAGATACAATGCCCACAGCACCGGCGGAATCCCCTCAGGACATTATTCCCCTGGACGATGACGGAACGACCTTCTAATCGCAAGTGACCGCGGGGGCTCACCCTTGAGGTGGGCCACCCGCGCATATTCCGATTCCACGCCAACGGGTAAGAGTTGTCTTCCGACTGGAAGCCTGCGGGCCCACTATGAGCTGCAAATGACAGCCGATTTTTCCTTGCTTTTGCTTTCTCGGCAATGTTTCTTATGTCGCTGTACTAGGCGATTTAGCGGAATGAGTTGGCGGTCTGATACGTTATTTAGACAGTGGCTGCTCCCCAAGCTAAATCGTTGAGATACAACAAATGATGCGCCCATAGCTCAATTGGATAGAGCGTCTGACTACGGATCAGAAGGTTGGGGGTTCGACTCCTCCTGGGCGTATTTCTTATATCCCGGCCCGTATCATCGCGGAGCCGGTATTTTGTTTGTCGTACCGGGTGGCAACCGATTGCGGTAGCATCCGTACAACCTGACAGGGCACAACTGCACAATGAGAGGATTGGCTATGGCTAGTTTCTTGCTCTGGTTGATACTGTTGGTCGTCTGCTGGCCGCTGGCTCTGCTGGCGGTGCTGCTGTTTCCGTTGGTATGGCTTGTTTTGGTGCCGTTCCGTCTTCTGGGTTTTGCAGCCGAGGGCGTGCTGGGGCTGTTCAAGGCCATTATCATGCTGCCGTCGCGCGTTTTGGGAGGAAAGAACGAGCACGTTGGTCCGTGAGCTGTCCAAGACGGTTGGTTCGAATAAATCCACACTTCTGAGGTAACTTAGGTAGAAGCATCTGAAAAGGATTGACCGTTATGAGTTCTTACGCACCGACAGCCGCTGTTACGGCAGCTATCGTGGCCGCCGCCGCCCAGAAGAGACGCCAGGAGGAAGAGGACATGACCAGATATGACGCCGAAGATCTCAACGGGTGGGAATTCAAGATCGTACGCTCGGCTCTGGAGCGATTCTCCAGTTATGAGAATGTGCAGAAGCTCTGTCAGGAAGAGTCCGCCGCCGGGTGGGAGATGGTCGAGAAATTCGACAACGGTCGCATACGATTCAAGCGGCGGATAGAGAACCGTTCGCAGGATTCACATCGCGCTATCGATCCGTACCGCTCGCAGTTCAGCTTGGGCGCAGGCGCCTTGGCCTGGGCCATAGTGGGTTTCACAGTCTTACTTGTCGGCCTGGTAATCCTGTTTGTCTCTCGGTGAAGACAGTTAGTCCGGGTCCTGCCGTACATGTCACGTCGGACAGCACCGCGCGGGCGCGGCAATCCACAAAACAGCTTGATGCATAGTGCCTTGCTGATTATATTAAATCAGTCGCAGGGTGCTGCCTGATATCTGTCCAGATTTGTCGGTGTGACCGGCTGATGGTGGCATCCCGACCGTCCGTTGTTATTGAGTGTAAGATTCAGGCGAGTCGTACGAGGTTTGATGGGGTGTCGGTGAAGTCGATGCAAGATCCATCCTGGGAGCCCACCTGGCCAACCATGGGTATCAACCTCAGACGTGCAAAGTCTGCCGTGATCAACAGGGCTAGGAGGAGCGAATGAGTTCGAGAACTCTGACAATCATAACATGCATCATCCTCACTATTCTGGTCGCCGTCTCAGCGATTGCGATCGATACCCGTGGCCCGCAGCTGATACCAGAGAGTCAAAGACAATCGATTAGCCCGCCGATGGTTGATAGAGCAGCCTGCCAACTCACTCAATCGAATGGCAATCCGACCTACTTCTATGACGGCCACAATACTGGTGACCGGATAGCCGTGTTTCATGATCCGACTGCGTGCGGCGCCTCGCCGAACTATCCCCTTGAGATCACCACAGTCGATATTGCCCTCTGGAATGCAATCGATGCGATTTGGCCTTGCACTCTGGCAGTAACGATCTACGATGCCCGGATTGAAACCGTCTATCCCGATACTTGTTGGGAACTGGGGTTCGGGCTGGGCCAACAGATTGTCGTATGTGAATTGGACTCTTTTGCCTATCCGGCAATCGGAACAGTTACCTTCACTGAGCCCGTTTGTGTCTACGGACCGATCTTCCTGGGCGTTGAATATATCGGAGCGGGCGCCGGTCGCTGGCCGGCCATTCTGTTTGATGATCAAGCGGTTGATACTTGTGATGCCTATATCGACGTCGAAGGGACGGGGTGGATTATTCATCACGAGAGCGAGTTCTACGTGGTTGGCTATCCTCTCTGGTGGATCAATGGCGAAACTGAGTCGCCCAGCTGTCTGGATGCCTGCTACTGGCAAACTGGTGACGATTACAAGATGCACTATCCGCAACTACCGGACTCTTCGGGCTGGGATGTCAACGCCACCTGGCCGGTAGTGCTGGCGGATGACTGGTTGTGCAGTGAGACCGGCTGGGTCAAGGATTTGCACTTCTGGGGCGGCTGGCGCGATGGCCAGCCCGGTGTGGTTTCGCAGTTTGTGCTGAGTATACATGAGGACATACCTGCTGGTACTGTCTGCGTTGACACAACCTGGGCGACCGGCGATTGCGACGGGAGTGGGGGCATACCCGACATAGGCGATCTGGTGTATCTTACCAATTATGTCTTTTCGGGTGGACCGGCCCCAGAGCCGCTCTGGATAGCGGATATGAACGCCGACTGCGTGGTTGATGAAGCCGATCTCGCATGGTTCTCTTCTCCGTGGTTTCCAGGTCCTCCGGTGCCAGCCTGCTGTGAAATGGTTGACTACTCGATGCCGGGCGAGAAGATATGGTCACGCGAGATCTTCGATTATGAAGCCACCTCCCTTGGCTCCGGGAACCCGGCCGGATGGTATGATCCCTCGACCGAAACGGTTCTGCCGGACAACCACACCGTGTACTACCAGTACGATATCTGTCTCGATACGCTGCAATGGTTTCCTCAGGACTCTGGCACTGTCTACTGGCTGAACATATCGGCCGTGGTTGAGGACACGCCCGGTGTTTCGTGGGGATGGAGGTCAAGCCAGGACCACTGGAATGACGATGCCGTCTGGGATTCGACGGAGATTACGACCTGGCAGGATCTCTATGAGCCAGCCTCCGAGCAATCACTGGATCTGTCGTTCGTTATCACCGGCGAAGCTGGAGGACCAGCGGTAGGTGCTTGCTGCGACAGCTCGGGCAACTGCTACCGAATGAGCGCGGCCCAGTGCAGTGCCATCGGCGGCCTGTACGATGGGGACGGCACCAGTTGTGAGTCCGATCCCTGCGACTCGTGCGACTTTCAGGAGATCGGCGATGTCAACGGTGATGGTACGGTGGCCAACGCTGCCGATCTGCTCTACCTGGTCAATTCCCTCTACCGGTTCGGTCAGCCGCCGCCCAACGTGGCCAACGCCGACTTGAATGGTGACTGCTGCAGCGACTGGCGAGACGTGTTGTATCTAATTCAATACCTGTACTTCGCCGGTCCTCCTCCAGTCGAGTGCACCTGTGTCCATCCGGTGGTATGCATCGATGCGCCGATCCCGCAGACGCCGGGAACGGTCTATCATAACGCCAACGGCTACTTCCCATCTAACGGGGCACCGCTGCACACCGTCTGGCACGAACTGTACCCTACCTACAGCGATGATTTGATGCTGTCTGAGTGGCTGGATAATGGTGATGGTTACCTGAGCTCCGAAGATACGGTCTTCCTTGATGCTGGCGCTGGCCCCGAGCGCGAACTGGTTCTTGGAGTGATGCCGACTCTTACGCTGGTCGGCTCCATGTTTGGTGACACTGTCATGATGGATCTTATCGATCCGCCGAATCCGATGGTGCTTCCGATGGGCGACGCTCTTGGTTCGCAGTGGCATCAAGTCTATCCGGACTACGGCCGTACCTATCAGCTTGTCTATTGGACTACCTGTGTGACCCAGACGCCATTTGCCGTCGGCGATGAGATCTTGATGATGGGTCTGAACGGCCCTGACTCGGGACGGACCAACGCCTATACACTGGCCGCCTTTGAGACCGATATGATTACCGAGCCGCTCTCATGCTGTGTGGTTCGGGGGGATATCGACGATATAGCGCCGGAGACATCGCCTGATATCGCTGATCTGATATACATGGTGACTTTCATGTTCCAGAACGGACCACCGCCGCCATGTATGCTGGCGGCAGATATCAATGGTGACGGCCTGCCCGAGCCAGATATCGCGGATTTGATCTATCTGGTGACATCGATGTTCCAAGACGGCCCTCCGCCGGTAGATTGCCCGGATTGATTGGGGCGGTGGCAGGAATTAGCGTGCGAGCGGAGATTCATCCGCTCGCTATCTCGAACTGAGATCTTACGGACAAGGCGCGGGTGCGGGTCCATCTTGAAACATGAATGTGACAAGATAGATTAGGTCTGCAATGTTAGGATCAGGTAACTCATCCCCGTTGATGTCGGCTGTCTCAGGGCAAGGCAGTGGCGGCCCCTCTTGGAACATGAAGGTGACGAGATATATCAAGTCGGCGATGTCAGGACTAGTACCGTTATGGTCTACGTCACCACGGACTACGCAGCAGGTGTAGACGTAGTCGTTTGAGTAAAGCGTCGTATCAGAGTAAGTGCCTGTCATTGCCGTGTCCGATAAGATCATGACGGAGCCGCCAAACGGACGCCAGTCAGGGATGACTATCTGTGAACTGCCCCCATGAAGCACTATATCCATGTGATAGTATCTCGTGATTCCGCTTGTATCGGCGATTGAGGCACTCAAATCGTAAGTCGTCTGGCCACCAAAGTTGTCAAGCTGGAGGGCCCGGCCATCTGTACGTGAGTATTTGATTGAATCATTGGTGGCTGCCATTATGTCCTCAATGGCTACTACAACCTGGGAGTCAGCTGATCTAAGAACCGTTTCGAACCTGTAGTCTCTGGACGTCGCATCATCATTGAACACCCAGAGTTCGCCATCCTGGCCACCATAGCGTATGCGTTCGCTTTGTGTACTATCCACGTTTTCGCGGTAGTAGACAACTACCGCAGTATCCGCGAACGCGATGAAATGAAAAATACTGTCCCGTAGGTCGGAAAAGCGTCCTTCCCACGCAGTGTCCGGAATAAGGAACCCAATAGGGTCTTCCGGCGTACTAGTCGTGAGTGTCATCGGAATACCCAACTCAAGCGTGTTGAAAGTAACCCCGTTGGCGTATCCTATGACACCGAGAGATGACTCAAATGCGACACTGTCGGCCTTGCTCGCGAATATGAACGCCATCCGGGTTGAGTCTGATCTGCCACTGCTTGTCGGCCATGCGATGTCACGGGGTGGTATGATTGGTTGATCGGATATGCTGCTCGAGGGGAGTCCGAGGTAAATCTTGTTGTCGCTCCACGCATATTGGCGCAGATCCCCGTAGTAGTATGTCCACTCTCCATTCCCTCCATTTGCTTCCGTATCTATGAGAATCCTCCAATCTGCTTCGCCAGGGTGGTTTGGATCGCTTACGTAGATCCACCACGACATTGGGTTGGAGTCGTGCTGCTCGCACCTGTAGGGGATGACAGCGTGGCTGAACGGCACTCCAGCCGAAACCTCAGCCTGGAAGGTCAGCGTCCTGTGGTCCGCGGGAGATGCAAGCATCGTCTGACACTCGCGCAACGTTTCCGTGGGCGTTTTCCGTACCGCGCTCAGTTTGTGTATCCAGTAAGCGAAGCCGTGTTGGCGCTGGTGGAACTGATTCACCAATTGCCTCGGCCTGGAATTGGCAATCGAGAGAGCATACCCGAAGAGATCT
>CAZHDS010000154.1:0-7845 GCA_964531495.1 uncultured Ignavibacteriales bacterium | reverse complement strand
AGCAGGAGCGCCATGGCGACACAATAGCCAACGACCAATCCGTCGAAGGCGTACCATCGAGGGTGAATCCGGTTAGCCATCGTCATCTCTCCTGGCGAGCTTCCGTTGGTAGGCCGCTCCTGCCACGATTAAAACGATTTCACCTTTGACAGGCTTCCGGGCTACTTGGTCCCGTATCTCACTCAGTCGGCCCCTAAGGAACTGCTCGAATTTCTTACTGATTTCGCGGGCCAGGCAAGCGGTGCGATCCCCCAGCACTTCGTGCATGTCGGCCAGACATTTTGCGACCCGGTGAGGCGATTCGTAAAATACCAGCGTATGCTCCAACTCGGACAGCTCTTCCAGCCGTCGCCGGCGAGCGGCTGATTTGTTGCTGAGGAAACCCTCGAAAAAAAAGCGGTCAGTCGGCAGACCGGAAGCGGTCAGCGCCGGGATCAAAGCCGTCGGGCCGGGAATCGGGATTATCTCGATGCCGTCGTCGACCGCCGCCCGCACGAGCCGATAAGCCGGATCAGAAATCCCTGGCGACCCGGCATCTGTGATGATAGCCACGGATTGGCCCTCGGTGATTAGGGCGGTCAACTGTCCAGCGCGATGTTGTTCATTGAAATCATGGTATGATAGCATCCGACAGCTCACTCCGAGAGCTTTTAAGAAGCGACCGCTGTGGCGGGTGTCTTCGCAGGCCACAACATCGACAGCTTTCAGCGTCGCCACGGCTCTAGGCGAAATATCATCCATGTTGCCGATGGGCGTCGGAACGAGATACAGTTTTCCTGGCTCGATCGTCATGGCCTGCTCTTATTCCTTGAGCCTGATGTCAGTCGGGATCGCACTTTTGCCCAGGTCCGGAACATCGGGCAACGCTCTCTTGAAGGCGTTACGATTGCTCAGCGAAACGACGCGACTGATATCGACCGCAGCGAAACCTTCGGACTCCAACTGTGATATTGATAGCTCGCGATCATCCACGAGACGACGGAGGATGGCGTCGATCTGATCATACGTGACGCCAATCTCGTTTTCATCGGTCTGCCCCTGCCACAGGTCAGCCGACGGTGCTTTGGTGATGATGACCTCCGGGACGCCCAGTTCCCGGGCCAGGGACCGTACTTCACCCTTGTAGAGCTGTCCGATCGGATTGAGCGAGCAGGCCGAGTCGCCATACCAGGTTGTATACCCGAGGCATATTTCGGTACGATTACCGGTACCCAGGACAAGACGGTCCAACTCGTGGGCGATGTCAAACAGGATCGCCATCCGCTCCCGGGCCATTTTGTTGCCGGTGCGGATCTTGTTTTCTTCGGAGAGATTGGGGAAATAGGCGTCGATCATGGGGGTGATGTCCACCCGGCGATGTTGTATGCCGAGCTTGGCGACCAGGTCCAGAGCGTCGTTCACGGAAGCCTCGGGAGAACTCCGATATGGCATCAATACGCCAAGCACTTTGTCAGGCCCCACGGCCCGAACCGCCAGGGCGGCCGATAGGGCGGAGTCAATGCCACCCGACAAGCCAACCACGTATCCGCCCATGCCGACTTCCAGGAGCTTGCCCTTCAGGAAGCGTGTAATCGTGGTAATAGTCGTTGTTAGATCGATTTCTTCGCCCATAGCCTTTGCCAATCCTTGCCGCCAGCATACTGGATACACGGTGGCGCGGCAAGCAAAAAGGTATGTGACACAGGTTCACTTGACAGGCCCTAGGGCAGATCGGTATATTGTCGGTGCCAAAGAATCAACCCGACTCGATGAGGGACGCATGAGTGTTAACAAGGTGATACTGGTAGGACGGCTCGGCAAGGATCCGGAGCTCCGCTACACCCAGAGCGGCAGTGCCGTGGCGAGTTTCAGCCTGGCCACTAATCGAAGCTGGAAAGGTCAGGATGGACAGCGGCAAGAGGAGACCACTTGGCACAACATAGTGGTCTGGGGGCGGCAGGCTGAGGTCATCAAAGAATATATGGGTAAGGGACGCCAGATCTATCTGGAAGGCCGGATTGCTAACCGTTCCTACGATGACAAAGAAGGCAACAAGAAATACATTTCCGAGGTCGTCGTAGAGGATTTCAAGTTCCTCGGTGACAAGGGCGACTCAAGTGGCGGCGGTGGTGGTGGTGGTCAACAGAGCCCGCCGACCAATCCTCCTCCTCCGAGCGGCAAGGCCAGCGAGGACGATGACTTGCCCTTCTGATTGGCAATTGAACATGATCTGTATGGAAAACCTGCAGCCAGTCGGTTGCAGGTTTTTCTATTTGAGCTCTCAGTTCTGGTAAACCGTTACGCTCCTGCCACCTGCAAGTCATCGTCGGACGCGCTCACGTTTGGCACAGTAATCGCATTGTGGATTTCGCTGCAAATCACCATTTTGGAGGACTGCTATGCCCGAACGCTCATCTTCAGGGAATTGGATGCCGGCCCTCGATGCCCGACCACGCGGTCTTGGCGTCACCATAGGAACTATGATCCTCTCGACCATAGTTGTTTCAGGAACCTTAATCGCATCTTTCAATCTGGCGGTCGATTCGGATCAATGGAGCGAGATCGGGAGTCAGATGGAGGTGATGGTCATCACCTTGATGCCGTACATGATTTCAGCGGTGGTGGCCGCCACGACCGCTATCGGTATTCTAGCTATCCTGCCCTGGATAAGGCTGCCAGAGGCGGTACACAGCGTTCAGGAGCGGCTGCGTGAGATGGCGGCGGGGGATCTGGCCTCACGGATCCAAATCCAGGGCACCAGTACTCACGCTCGCCAGTTGGCCCGCGAATTGAATTGTGCGCTTGGTGATCTGGCGGGAGTTCTGGTGCGTTGGAAACTTCTCGATCGAGCCCAGTGGGACCTTGTCGAGACGGCGCGAATGGCAGCCGAGCGAAATGACTCGGAAGGTGTTCTCCGTCAGATTGAGTTGATAGAAAAGAACCTTGAAAAGATCGGCGAAGTGCACCAGCAGCTGATTACTTGATCAGTCGCCCAGCTTCTTTTCGAGCTTGCGCAGACGCTTGAGAATCTCAGGGAGCCGAGGGAGAGCGGCGTAAAGCCGTTTGGCAATCTTGATGTCACGGGCCGGACTGCCCAGAACCGTCTGTCCCGCTGGTATGGATCCGGAAACACCAGATTGAGCTCCAACCCGGACACCGTCCCCAACTTCAATATGTCCGACGATTCCGACTTGGCCGCCTAACTGGACGCCAGACCCGATCCTGGTCGACCCGGAAACACCAACCTGGGCGGTTATGACAGAGTGTTGTCCGATCACAACATTGTGAGCGACCTGAACGAGGTTGTCGATCTTGGTCCCACGGCAAATGCGAGTTGGGCCCAGAGCACCGCGATCAATCGAAGTGTTAGAGCCGATCTCAACATCGTCCTCAATCTCTACCCAGCCCACCTGGCGCACTTTGTGGAGACCACTCGGTCCGGGAGCAAACCCGAAACCATCAGACCCGATCACCGTCGAACTATGGATAATGACGTTGTTTCCGATCCGGCAACCATGCTGGATGCTGACCCCGGGATAGATGAGACAGTTGTCTCCGATTCGGACATCATTGCCCACGAATACGCCAGAAACCAATCGCGTTCCACCGCCAATCCTGGCCCCCGGCCTGATATGACAGAGGGGACCGATGCCAGCCGTGGCGTCGATCTCGGCGCCATCCTCAACCACTGCCCGGTCGTGTACTCCGGGTTCAACCAGCACTGGATCGGGATAGAGCAAATCCACGATTCGGGCAAAACTCAGATAAGGGGATTTGTGTCGCAGTATCGCTGGACCCGAGCAGGGAGTGGTGGGATCCAATACCACTGCCGAGGCCTGAGTGCTTTCCAGGAAGTGCAGATACAGGGGATTGGCGACAAAGCTGATCTGTCCAGGGCCAGCCGAGTCTATCGGCGCGGCCCCTTCGATTAGAATCTTGGGATCTCCCTCCAGCTCGGCTCCCACCGTTTCGGCCAGCCTACCCAGAGAGAGGGGAGTTGTCTTACTCGATTTCGTCAAGTTTCGCGAGCACCTTGTCAGTTATATCGAGCGATTCCTTGATATAGCCAAGACCGCTCTGCAGGGTGAAGACAACGTCATAGTTCTCTTCAATGGCTACCATCTCGATAGCCTTGCTGATATTCTCCAACAAGGGTGTGATCAGGTCAGCGTGCTTGTCTTCCGCCTTGCCACCTGGGCCATACACGTTCTTGGTGAACAGGTCGAGGGCATCGCGTTTGGTATTGATGGCAGCTTCCTTCTCGCGTTTCTTGGCTTCGCCCAGAATCAACTGCTGCTTTTCGTATTCTTCGATGAGAGTCTCAAGCTCGCCTTGCTGGGCGATCGCCTCGTCTTCCCAGGCTTTGTTGTCGATCTCCCATGATTCCTGGGCGCGCTGCCAGGCTTTGTACTCCTGCTTGATCATTTCATCTTTCACAAAGGCCATCTTGACCGCCTGGGCCGATGTCAATTGGGGCAACAAAGAAAGAACAAATGCTGCCAGAAGGACCGTTAGCAGTGTCTTTGTAAACGTACGCATCACAACTCCTGAGTCAGTGAACAATAATTATCTGAATGTAGTGCCAATTTGGAAATGTGGCTTCCAGCCCTTGGCCTGCCCGCGATACTCGTTCAGAGCATAAGCAAAATCGAAACCGATAGTACCGATGCCGGGTACGACCACTCTGAAACCCACTCCCGCTCCCTTATACAGTCCAGTCATTGGTTTGATGTCGCGCCGGTGCAACCACGAGTTGCCGGCATCGAAGAACAACAGACCATAGACTTGCTGTTCCGCAATTGGGAACTGCAGTTCGACATTCGCAACCAGCATGTATTTGCCGCGTACGCGCGTGGTGTAACTGCTGAAGAGCGTATCGTCGGGAGGGTCAACACCAATAATTGGATTGGCATCATTGTAGAAATAGGCTGTGTCGGTACCCTGGACCAACGAATCCGGGGTGAGCGCGCCGCCGTCATAACCGCGCACGATGCCATCGTAATCGGTGCCGCCTGGTGTGAAGCGGTCCGAGATGAGAATATGGTTGTCACCCGAGGGCGAGGTTACTACGCCGTACTCCAGTCTCGCCGCGAGCGAGAATTTCCAGAGCAAAGGAACGAATTTCGCCAGTTCCATGGAGTGTTTCTGGTAGTGCCAGAAGCCGCCCAGCGGCCCACCAGTGTTCTCAAAAGTGTAGGCCATGATCGAACCATCGGTCGCGAATTGCGGCAGATTGCGCGAATCACGCCGCAGCGTAACCGAGAGTCGTGAGGCTGTCAACCAGGCCTCTTCGTAGGCTACGATCGAACCCGGATACACGCCGTGAACTGTTCGATCCAGCGTATTGTCATAACGCGAGCCGCCATCCCGATAGTCGTGATAGTAAGTCGATTTGTAGGAGTTCTCCTCGATGAAATCGTCGTCGAAATCATGGAAGCGGTTCCGCTCCAGCAGGTAGGAGGCGAAGAGCCGGAAGTAATTGTCGGGCCACCTCAGGCGACGGCCGATGCGCACCGATCCACCCTGGCGGCTCTCGGTGTACTCACTGAACCACTCCCGGTTGGTGGTGAAGAGAGACGTCCCCAGCAGGGTCGGTCGACCAAACATCCAGGGTTCGGTGAAGGAGAGCGAAAACGAGTTCCGCCGGGCTCCAAATTCGACATTGAAAGATAGATTCTGGCCCTCGCCCCGGAAATTGGGTATGCCCATCGAGACGTTGCCAACCAGCTTATCGACGCTGTTGTATCCAGCTCCGGCCATGATTTCGCCGGTCCGCTTCTCTTTCATTTCGAATTCAAGATCAACATCACCATTAGGCAGGCTCAGAGGGGTCGGGATCGCGCTCTCAAAGTAATTCAGTGCCATGCAATCCCGAACCGAGCGAATCAAGAGCGACTGGTTAAAGATCTTGCCCGGCAGCATCGAGATCTCGCGCCGGATAACTTTTTCTTTGGTCTTATGATTACCGACGATAGAAACCAGTCGGATATGGGAGGGCAGGCCTTCGTTGATCTCGTATGAGACATCAATGATGGAGTCAGCGCGCGTGGTACGGGTGTCGACGACCTGAGCATGAAGATGCCCGATCTCCCAGTAGGCGCTGTGAAATTCATTGATCGACTCGTCGTACTTGTCGGAATTAAATACATCCCCCTCACGATACTTGAGTTGACGCTTCAACATGTCGGAGGAGTATTCTTCGTTGCCAGCGAGAGTGACCTGGCCAAAATAGTACTGAGGACCTTCGTATATCTCAAGATAGACGGTCATGCGGTTGCGATCAGGATCAATGTGGATCGAATCCGAGACTACGTAAGCATCGATATAGCCACGTTTGTGACATTCATCGACGACCTTCTGGAGGTCTTCCTCATACTTGTCCTGGGCAAAATCCGAACTTTTCAGGAAACCCCGCTTGCGGTTCCGCATTTTGCCGACCAGGTCATCGGCAGGGATACGCGTGGTACCAGTGAGCACGACCTCTTCAACTTTGACCTTGGATTTCCCCTCTACATGATAGGTGAGGGTTGCCTCGGTGGAGTCCTCAGAATATTCGAGAGCTGGCGTCACTTCGGCCTGGAAGTAACCTTTCTCGGCGTACATCTCGGCGATCTGCGCCCGCTTCTCCTCGATCAGGTAGGAAGAAATGTATCCACCGACACCCAGGCCCAACTTGGACACGATGTCTTTGCTCTTGATCTTGGTGCTGCCGGTGATTTCCAGTCCGGCCAGCTTGGGCAGTTCCGAGACCACGATATGGACTCTAACACCACCCTCAACGTCCTCAGCATCGACTCGGACATCTGAAAATATCTTGAGCCCGTACAAACGTCGGATAGTCTCCGTCACCACCGTGGGGGAAAGAGAGGAGCCAACCTGGATCGATGATACTCCCAAGATGAGAGAGCGTGAAGCCTGCTGGTTTCCCTCCACCTGAACTTCGACTACCCGATAATTGTCCTGGCTGAAGACGTTACCAGCGACCAACCACAGGACAATGATAGATAGCAGAGCCGTCCGTGCTCTTTGATTCACCAGACCTCCTTAAAACGCTAACTCAGGGTGCGACGATGCGATTGATCTTGAGATCGCTATAGGCCTGACGGTGTCCCCGTTTTCGCCGGTACTTCGTACGGCGTTTGAACTTGAAAATGGTCACCTTGTCGGCCAATCCACCCCCGACAATCTCAGCCTCGATTTTGGCGTCGGCCACAAAGGGCGTGCCGATCGAAGCGTCACCGTCATTCTTGACGAGCAGGACCTCGGCAATGTCGATCTTACTGCCGGCATCGCCCGATTGTTGTGGGACCCGGATCACTTCACCCTCGTGGGCGCTGTATTGAAACCCGGATAACTGAAAAACTGCGTACATGGTCACGTCTCCAACCTTATAGGACAATAGAACTCATTAGCCAGCTTTGGTTTAAGCCCAACAAGGTAACACCTGATTAGCAATAGTCAAGGCAAATCTTCGGTCACCCAGCCGGTTTGTATGCTCCAAGGTTAACCCTTAAACTGTCAGACCTTAGCTGGGTTCCATTCAACATTCTGGTTATCTGCGAGGCTCTCTTTTGTGATTGCCGCCCACACTTGATTGGATATATTGGGGGCCACTACGTTTATACTAATATGATGAGACAATGTCCCATGGCTATCGAGAAGACCCTACCCGAGGCAACCGCCTCTCCATTTCGCCTGAGATCGACTTTCGATCCCAAGGGTGACCAGCCGACCGCTATTTCCGAGCTGACGGAGGGCGTTCGGGCCGAACAGTCTCATCAGACTCTTCTGGGCGTCACTGGGTCTGGCAAGACCTTCACCATCGCCAACGTCATCGCGAAGTTCGGTCGTCCGACGCTCGTGATT
>CAZHDS010000153.1:0-7860 GCA_964531495.1 uncultured Ignavibacteriales bacterium | reverse complement strand
TGCCTTGTCCACCTGCGGCTGACATAAATGGTGATAGACTACGGGAACCTGACATTGCCGATTTGATCTACCTGGTCACTTTCATGTTCCAGGACGGACCAGCACCCGCACCCTGCCCGTAACGCATACTCTGTGCGGCTTCCCGCTTCGCACCGGTGCTGGCGACGGTTCTGGATCTCGCCATGGGTCACTGGTGCTCCAATTAGCAGACCACCGACAGGAAAAGGCCTGCTCCCGCTGGCTTTTTTGGCAGAAGCCCCTAAATTAGATTGATTTACACCGGAACTTTCGCCAAGATTGGGCCTATGAAAAGCAACCGGTGTTAGGGAATAGATATGCTCGATCTTAAGTTCATCCGGGATAACCCGGAAGCGGTCAAAGATGGTCTGGCCCGCAAGTTCGACAAATCCGATGTCGACGAGGTCTTGAGGCTTGATGCCTCGCGGCGCGAGATCATCCACGAAGTGGAAAAGCTCAAAGCCGAGCGCAACCAGGTCTCCGGTGAGATCGCTCGCAAGAAAAAGGCCGGAGAAAACGCTGACGCTGATATCGCTGAGATGCGGGCGGTGGGACAGAGAATCTCCGAACTGGATGGCCAGCTCCGGGAAATCGATAGCGACTTGCATCAACGTCTCAGCTGGATTCCCAATATGCCTCACGAGTCCGTTCCGGTCGGCAAAGACGAAACGGACAATCAGTTCATTCGCGAGTGGGGACAGAAGCCGCAGAAGGACTTCAAAGTCTTACCTCACTGGGAGATTGGGCAGAAGCTAGGCATCTTGGATATGGAAGCCGCTGGCCGGGTTTCAGGTTCCGGCTTCTACCTGCTGAAAGGTCTGGGCGCCAGGTTAGTGCGGGCGCTGGCCAACTACATGCTAGACATGCATACGAGCGATGGTTTTCTTGAGATAGCCCCGCCAGTCATGGTCAACAGCGACGCTCTATTCGGAACAGGTCAATTGCCGAAGCTAGCCGAGGACATGTACAAGACGGAAATGGATGACCTCTACATGATACCGACCGCCGAGGTACCGCTCACCAACATGCATCGCGGACAGATTCTCGATCAGGAGCAGTTGCCCATCTCTATGGTCGCCTACACGCCCTGTTTTCGCCGTGAAGCAGGTGCTGCTGGCAAAGATACGCGAGGCATGTTGCGGGTGCATCAATTTGAGAAGGTGGAGCTGGTGAAGATAGTTCATCCCGATAACTCCTGGGACGAGCTGGAGAATTTGACCGCTCAAGCTGAGAAAGTACTCCAGGGACTCAGTATTCCATACCGCGTGATGCTCCTGGCGACCGGCGACTTGTCATTTGCCAGCGCCAAGACGTATGACCTCGAATTGTACTCAGCTGGTGTTGACAAGTATCTGGAAATATCTTCCATCTCGAATTTCGCTGATTTTCAAGCCCGGAGGATGAATTGTCGCTATCGCGATGAGGACAAGAAGCCCCAGTTCCCGCATACCCTCAATGGTAGCGCCCTGGCATTCGCGCGGCTCATCCCGGCCATTCTCGAGAACTATCAGAATGCCGATGGAACGGTCACCATTCCAGACGCTTTGCGGCCGTACATGGGAGGGATCGACAAGATAGGCTGATGGCAAACTCGTCCCAAATCTCGCGACGTCTGGACCGACTGTATATTGGCAAGTCGACCGTGTTCAAGTCATTCTTGCTCGGCGGCGTAGTTATTATCTCAGCCGTATTCATTTGGTACACGCTTGATCTTATCGGTCAACTCCAAATCGATACTCGCTCACAGGTTGAGAAGTACGTCAAGATGTGGCAGCTGGCCGCCAATTCACCAACTTCGGGACGAGAATTGCAGTTCGTTTTTGACGAGATCATTGTCAAGGCGACTTTTCCGATCGCTGTGCTTGACTCCAGTCGTAACCCCATTCACTGGCGCAACATCGAGGGTGTCGAGGAGGGTGATACGAGCCCTGAGACAATGGCTCGGATGGAGGACGAGGTCCGGAAAATGCGAGCGACCAATAGTGAGTTCCCGCTCTACTTTGGGGTCTCCAGCGTAAACTATTTCTGCTACGGAGACTCCGCCATCGTGTCGCAGCTGAAATGGATGCCGTTTATCGAGATTGGCATTGTGCTGGCCTTCATGGTGGTCGGCATCATCGGTTTTCAGAATATCAAACGTAGTGAAGAACGGTTCATCTGGGTCGGCATGGCCAAGGAGACGGCTCATCAACTGGGCACACCCATCACGTCGTTGGTGGGCTGGCTGGAAGTACTCGAGACTGAGTGCGCCGAACGGGGGAGTGCCGAGAAGCTGCCCTTGCTCGACGACACCGTGGAAAACATGAAGACCGATGTCGTGCGCCTGCGTAGAATTGCCAATCGATTTGGCAAGATCGGCTCGCGCCCGGAGCTGAAGGCCTGCCAGCTGCACGATCTCATCCAGGATACGGTGGAATACTACCGGCGACGGCTACCCTTCGAGGGCAAAGGCTCACAACTGGAATACAATGCCACTGACCTGCCGCTGGTGATGATGAACCCGGAACTACTGGGCTGGGCGCTGGAGAATCTAATCAAGAACGCCCTGCAGGTCATCGACCCCAGGTCGGGCCGCGTCGCCGTCGTCACAGCCACCATCCCGGGACGGAGCCAGATTCGTATCCAGATTATTGACAACGGCAAGGGAATTTCCTCGGCTGCCTCTCGCAAAGTGTTTCGGGCCGGCTTCACTACCAAAAAGCGCGGCTGGGGGCTGGGCCTGACGCTCGTAAAACGTATCATCGAAGACTATCATCAAGGGCGGGTCATACTGAAACGGTCCCGTCCGGGGGAAACCGTGTTTGAAATCACTCTGCCGGTAGCAGGGCAGTCACCGGCCGAGGCCGGGAAGGAGAACTAATGGCGACGAGGTCCAGCCGAAAACGAATTTTGTGGGTTGACGACGAAATAGACTCTCTCAAAGCACACATCCTTTTCCTCGAAAAGAAGGACTATGAGATCACGACCGCTATGTCCGGCGATGATGCCATCGCTCTGGTCGCTGATCAGACATTCGACCTGGTGCTTCTGGATGAGATGATGCCGGGCAAGGACGGCCTGAGTACTCTGGAGGAAATGAAGGATCTACGACCGCACTTACCGGTTGTCATGGTTACCAAGTCTGAGGAAGAGACGCTGATGAACGATGCCATCGGTCAGAAGATCGATGACTACCTGGTCAAGCCGGTTAATCCCTCGCAAGTTCTCATGGTAATCAAGAAGCTGCTCGATTCGCGCAAGATCATCTCCAACTCGTCCATGCAGCGCTACATCACCGAGACCAATCGCTTTAGCCAGAAGCTATACGGCCCGGTCGATCCCGAGGACTGGCACGAGGCGGCCCGGATTCTGGCCTCCTGGAATCTGGAGCTCGATCAGAACGTCGACGTTGGTCTGGAGCAGACGCTTTCGGGGACACGCAAAGAGTGGAACAACGAGTTCACCAAGTATATTGAGAACAATTATGTCGGCTGGTTGCATAGTGATAATCGCCCGCTTTTGTCACCGGATGTGACTGGCAAGCATGTGATTCCGCGCCTGAAGAAAAAAGAGAAGGTTCTCTTTGTGGTCGTCGATTGCATGCGCCTCGATCAGTGGATGATGATTGAGCCTTTACTGGCGGAATTCTACAACATCAAGCGGGAGATGTACTTCTCGACCCTGCCCAGTGCCACGCCGTTTGCCCGCAATGCTCTTTTCGCGGGCATGTTCCCGGATGACATCCACAAAACCTATCCCGATAACTACTCCCAGGAGGAGGAAGGCTCGCTCAACCGGAATGAGGGAAAGTTCTTTGCCGACAACCTGGCCCGCAATGGCGTCAGACCAAATCGCGTTTGCTACGAAAAGGTGTACGACAACACGGAGGGCGAGGCTCTGGCAAAACGTGTGGCCGATTTCTTCGATTGTCCCATTGTCAGCATAGTCTTCAATTTTCTGGATATTCTGGCGCACAAGCGCTCTACAAACATCATCCTAAAGGAAATCGCCGGGACTGATGCGGCTTTCCGATCGCTCCTGATGGGTTGGTTCGTTCACTCGCCGTTGTTCGCGATCCTGAAAGCCTTCGCTAAGCAGGACTTCACGGTCATTGTGACCTCGGACCACGGCTCGATCCTGTGCCAGCGCGGCACCATGGCTCATGGCAAGCGTTCAACGTCGACAAACCTGCGTTACAAGTACGGCGACAACCTGAATTCCGATCCCAAGGATTCTTTCATGGTCAAGAAGCCGGATCAGTGGCGGCTACCGATGATGTCATTGGCCACGAGCTACATTATCGCCAAGGAAGATTTCTATTTCGTGTATCCCAACAGGTACAACGAGATGGTGCGGCAATTCCAGAATTCATTCCAACACGGTGGCGTATCTCTGGAAGAGATGGTCGTACCGTTGGCGATAATGACCCCCAGGTGATCTATTGATGCAAGCCCTCCAGATAGTTTCGCACTCGGAGAAAGAGACGGCAGCCCTGGCCGAGAAGCTGGTCGCAGCCCTTCGGTCTGGGGACGTGATGGTGCTTCAGGGTGAATTGGGAGCCGGCAAAACCGAGTTTGTCCGTGGGCTCGCGGCGGCTCTGGAACTCGATCCCGACAGTGTTAATTCACCCTCCTACACGATTGTAAACGAGTACCCCGGTCCGCGCCCGCTGTATCATTTCGATCTTTATCGTCTCGGCGACCCCAGCGAGCTCTATGAAATCGGCTGGGATGACTATCTTGGTCGCGACGGTCTGATCGCGGTCGAGTGGGGCGAACGAGCGGGCGACATGTTGCCCTCGCGGTACTATCTGTTGAAGTTTCGCATTGTGAGCGAATCGGAGCGCGAAATCTCTATTTCGGTGGTGGCCTCATGATCGACTATGCCTCGGCCAATGTTCTGGCCATTGACACTTCCTCCTCGATGCTGCGTCTGGCAATGGCTTTCGCTGGCGATTCGATGGTGAAGCGAGAGGAAGAAGTCGAACGCTCGCACGGCATGATGCTCATGAAGAAGATCTCCGATATCTGCGAGTCATCCGGTCTGACCATCGGTCAGATCGCGGCGCTGGTGGTCTGCACCGGCCCGGGATCATTCACGGGGCTGCGGATCGGCCTCGCCTCCGCCAAAGGAATGGCTGTCGCACTCAGAATCCCAATCTCGAGCGTCAGTCTGTTCGATATCGCTGCCCGTCGTCTGGCTGGTACCGATCAAGAAGTTCTGATCCTGGTACCTTTCAAGAGGGACGAGCTATTCGTGGGCCTAGCCAGTGCTGGCAAGTGCGAGCTGGAGAGCATCAAACCCGTTCCGATCGGTCAAGTCGCAACGACGTTGGCTGGTCGCCCGGCAATGGGGATCGGTTTTGACCCGAGCATGCTGAGCGATGATTTCGTGCCCTCGGCCCTCGGAAGCTCGCTCTCCTTCGATGCGGGAGACTTGCTGCAGATTGGAGTCGAACGATTGCAGGCGGGTGAAGTAGCTGACCTGGCCTCTCTGGAGCCCATGTATGTACAGAATTCTCAGGCCGAGATAAATTTCGATAAACGACATGGGAAATAGCCTACCGGTCACAGTGCGGGATCTGGCGGCTGATGATCTCGCGGCGGTGATACAACTGGAGGCGCAGGTCTTTTCCGATGCCTGGTCGCCCCAGGCGTTCCAGGAGGTCATGGGCGATAACGACTGGGGCGGGTTGATCGCTGAACACGAGGGAGCCATGGTGGGCTACGCTTTTTACCTGACGGTCGACGTTGAGGCTCACTTGACTAACATCGTCGTGGTCCCGGCCCAGCGCAGAAAATCAGTTGCCAAAGCCCTTCTGGACCATATTTTACTGGTCGTGACACAAAGGAACTGTGAGTATCTTCTATTGGAAGTTCGTCCTGGGAATGGAGCGGCCATCGCTTTCTACGAAAAACACGGGTTCAAACATATGTATCGTCGCCCCAACTACTATCAGAACCCGGTGGAGGACGCCCTGGTGATGGTGCGGTACTTGTTGCAGGAAACACAGGAAGGCTGATCTATGGAGTGGTTCCGTAAAGCGAAAAAGGGAATTGACACCAAAGAAAAGAAGAATATTCCTGAAGGGCTCTGGACCAAATGCACTTCCTGTGGCGAAATCGTCTATGGGAAGAAGATGGAGCAGCTCTTGTGGGTCTGTCCTAGCTGCAATTTCCACTTTCGCATAGCTTCTCGAAAATATATTGAGCTCTTGCTTGATGGCGGCCAGTTGGAGGAGTACGATGCCAAGTTGATCTCCAAGGACCCCCTGAAGTTCAAGGACTCCAAGAAGTATCCTGATCGCATCAAGGCGGCCCAAGCCAAATCCGGCAATCTGGAGGGTGTCACATCGGGGATGGGGAAGATAGACGGCCAGGAGGTCTCCTTTGCCATCATGGACTTCTCTTTTGTCGGTGGTTCCATGGGTTCGGTCGTGGGTGAGAAGATCGCCCGAGCGATTGAGCGCTCAATCGATCGCGAAGTCCCCCTGATCATCGTTTCGTGCAGCGGCGGGGCTCGCATGCAAGAAGGCATCCTGTCGCTCATGCAGATGGCCAAGACTTCGGCTCTACTTGGCGTTTTGGCTGAAAAGAAGGTTCCTTACATTTCGATTTTGACCAATCCGACCACCGCTGGCGTGATGGCATCCTATGCTTCTCTGGGAGATGTTATCATTGCCGAGCCCAAGGCTCTTCTGGGTTTTGCGGGGCCGCGCGTCATTCAGCAGACAATTGGCGCCGATCTTCCGGAGGGCTTTCAGTCATCAGAATTCTTCCTTCAGAGAGGCTTCCTCGACAAAATCGTCGAGCGCCGTGATTTGCGCGAAACCGTAGCCCGACTACTCGACTACATGTGGCCAGACCGTCACTGAAACACACTTACCAGGCAGCTGAGAAATTCATCCTCTCCCGCGAGTTCTTTGGGATGAAGCTCGGTCTGGAGAATATCTCCGGCTTTCTGTCCGATATCGGAGCTCCCCAGGAACGATATGATACGATTCATCTCTCCGGTACCAACGGCAAGGGCTCTTCGGCAGCGATGCTGGCGGCCATCCTTCGACAAGCCGACTACAAGACCGGCCTGTTCACCTCGCCCCACCTGGTGACCCTGCGCGAGCGCGTCCAGATCAATGGCCGCATGATTTCCAAACGATCTGTCGCTGGCTTCATCGACCGTCATCGAAGCGAGCTGGCGCGCCGCAAGATTTCGTTCTTTGAGCTCAATGCTGCCATGGCCTTTGAGTATTTCGCCCGCGCCAAAGTCGATATTGCTGTAATCGAGACCGGTCTGGGCGGACGTTTGGACGCCACCAACGTTCTGCAGCCTTGCTTGACAATCACGACTGACATCAGCCGCGATCATGTCGAGATCCTGGGTTCATCGTTGCGCAAGATTGCCGGGGAGAAGGCTGGCATCATCAAGCCGGGCGTCCCGCATGTGATCGGTCATTTGCCAGCTCCAGCCGAGAAAGTCATGAGCGAGGTCTGTCGCCAACGGAAATCGAAGTTGCATCGTTTGAGAGAGAGTCACCACACCTATTGGCCGGAGCGGGCTGAGATCGGCTTTGACGACGGACACTTGGAATTACGGAGGCTCAAGCTGTCGCTTTGGGGTGAGCATCAGATGCGCAACGCAGCCACCGTTCTGAAGGCTGTCTCCGCTTTGAGAAGGGGCGGAATACGTATTGCTGACAAGGCTGTGCGCGAGGGACTGGCCCACACGGACTGGCCGGGTCGATTCCAGGTTGTTGAGAAGGCAGGACATCCGACCATCGTCCTTGATGTCGGTCATAACGACAGAGGCGTCAGGGCCCTGGTGGACACCTTTCGACTGCGTTTTCCGGACCGGCAGGCATTAGTG
>CAZHDS010000152.1:0-7863 GCA_964531495.1 uncultured Ignavibacteriales bacterium | reverse complement strand
GGCTGAGAAGACCCTAACCATCTCCACAATAGCCCTCGATCCGATTTTGCGTCGGAAACTATTTTTGAGGCTTTTTGACTACTTTCTTGTCCCCGACAATACTTGCCACATTACAGTTCGCAAGTCGGCCAATTCCTATAAATCCTTTGTATTGGCCATTCTTGGAGTTAAACATCAGATTTTGCTTGACAATTCCGGATATTTCGTTATGTTGGTTGTGCAATCGGAAAGTGTTACTCTTTCTGTGGATTACCTAATATCGTCCACCCAGGCAGGCCACGCACCTGCTTGGGTTTTTCTTTTGCCTCCCACACACTGTGTGACTTTCTCCTTCTGATGACCACGGATTAGCTGCCCAAGAGCACGAGAGCTGCTACTGCCATATGCTATCCCGCATGAGGCGGACGACAGGTCTTCGTGTATAACGAACGTAGGGATTGTTATCTAGCCAAGAATCTATCTAGTTGAGGATCAGTATGAAGAACATGCGCCCGATACTATCTCTGGTTCTAGTGATATCACTCCTGACATCATCGGTCCAGGCCGACTCGAACGAAGATTCTATCCTCAAGTCAAGGACCAAAGCCTTCGCTTACTCAGCGATACCAACGTACGTTCTCTTCGGCGGTGGTTTTGCTCTCGCCCACATGGGGACCGATGAAGAGGGAAACGGTATGGCCGGGTGGGTCGGTCTCTGGATGATTGCGGGCGGGGTGATCGTAGCCCCGAGCCTGGGCCATGTCTACGCCGAACGCCCAAAACCATTCAGCGGCGCGGCGCTCAGGGCGGGGCTGGTACTGATTTATGGAGCCGGAATATCTATCGCGATGAAGGCTTCCGACCGTGATAATTCGAGCGAGGCAACGGGGATAGCAATAATCGCCCTCGCCGGAACAGGATGGATGGCCAGCGCCATCTATGACATTGTGACCGCGCCTCGATCGGCCAGCCGGTATAACAAGCGTGTAGAGTCATTCGCGTTCGATCTCGCGCCAGTCTACTACTCGCAACAGAAGGCACCCGGACTCGCGATCCGAATCGGCTTCTGACAATTTCTCCGAATAATGTAGCCAGTTTTCACCAGCCGCGACCATGGCGCAAAAAAAACGGACGGATGAAATCATCCGTCCGCCAACGCCACTATAGTAGCTATCTACTTCTGTTTCACATTGTCATCGGATAGCACACCGTAGAACTCGTTGAAAATCAGCTTAGTTGGCTTGAAATCAAACGGCCCGAGGTGAAGGCTGGTGGTCGGCGCTATGATCGTCTCGCGGAGGATGCTGGCGGTACCCGCACCAACAGCGCGCATGATCACGGGCGCTGAGAAACCGGCTTCAACGTCGCTGACCTTAACGTCCAGATCGACATAGTACTCTCCCTCGGATCCGGAGATTGCATACTCGCCATCGAATCGCGGGTAGTTGATGCCATAAAGCCACTGGCGGAAAAAACTCTCCAGCAGCTGTCCGTAGTGCTTCTCAGCCAGAGCCACAAAATCAGCATTGCCAAAAGTCCGATTATTGGCATGAAGCATAAGCTGCTGCATGAAGGTCCGGAACGTCTGCTCCGAGCCGCTCTCCAGATCATACATCATGAATCGTAACATATGGATGAGCCACAGACCCTTGTTGGCCCGAATCACACTGCTCGCCCGCGATCCGGAGGCCAAGGGCATGTCCAGCTTGTTGGCTACAAGCGTCACCAGCGAGTCGCGACGATTCATAAGATTGGAGTAAGCGATGGAACCCAACTTCGATTGCAGATACATGATCCCGGCGTATTCGGGGACCGCCTCGGTGATCCAGCGCTCTCGATCGGTAGCGGGCCGCAAGAGGGATCCAAACCACTGACGCGCCGCGGCACCTCCGGCCAAAATGTCAAACCCGCCCAGGGATGCCAAAGGTTCCTGGGTAATACAGGATATCTGGGGAACAATCATTACGCCTGGCATGTCAGCGGCCCCGGCCGCGCTGACGGCAACCGCGAAGGCCCCCGGCGGTCCTCCCAATTGACTGGACAAGAAATTGAAGGCGGACATCACCGAAGGTCGGTAGGTCTCATCCGGTATGAAGCACTCGGAGCTGTTCTTATCGATGAGGCTCCAATCAAGGAAACTGACCGTCAGACCGATCTCGCTAGTTTGGGACACGGTGTCAATTCCAGACGGATAGCAGACGAAGTAAAACTCGTTGTAGGGACTCCCCGGCGCCACCTGGAACACTTCCGTTCGCCGCTCACCCGGCTCGACCGCACTCATACCTGGCATGTAGTAATTGTATCCTTTGGGTACGATAAACTCGACCGCAAGAGGGGCAGGCTGGGGATTCTCCACCCACGGCATCAAGTTGTCAAACTGCTTGCCATGATAGTAGAGAGTCAATGACAACGTATCGCCAGCGGCATGATGCTCCGGCAAGATAACGCCGGTAAAACTGAAGTCTTTGCGGCGATGATAATCAATGGGACTACCGTCCAGGTACAGCGAATCAAGCTTGAGGCCACTCTGCAGGAAGAGCGAGACAAACTTCAAACTATCCGCGTTGACCAGAAGCTCTAAATCAACCCTGGCCTGTTTGATCTTCTTGCCCAGGGATCCCTCCATCTCGATTTGTCCCTGTCGACTAAGTATGGTGGTGGGATAGAGGAGGTTCGACATCTCGGCATCGTCGTAGATACCCCTTTCCTGGCGCTGCATGATCGCCGCGTCGGTCACCATCATGTCGCCACCCTGGAACTCATATGACACCGTTACCTGCTCCGGTCGACTCGGGTCAAAAGAGAAGATGTAACGATTGAAATCTATCCAGAAATAGCCATCTGCCGAACGCTGATACAGAGAGCGAATGAGCTGGAAATAGTTGTCGTAGGTATGTTCGATGGTCGGCTTGAAGAAGAACTCTCCTTGGGACTCCTTGGAGGCCACATTGAAGTGCCTCCATGAGAGTTCCTTCGGTTCAAACGTGAACTTCTCCTTGAGGGCCAGATCAAAATCGTCACCACAGCGAATGAGACAACTCTCGAAATCCTCCTCCACTATAGAGTCACGAGACACAGTGAAAAGCGATTTTCTCTCCAGGCGCGAAGGGATCGTGATGCTGGCGTGGCCGTGACCGATAAACACCGCCGTGGTCGGCCGATCATCCACATAGCGCAGCAGATGCATCGTTCCTTCGGTGAAGGTAAAGGTGGCCAGATCCTTCTTGTATACGAAGTCCGTAACTTCGGCTCGCTCGCCCGTGTGGTTGAGCAAGTCCCTGCTCAAGGAGTTGTAGTCATCGTCGAATTTTTCCATGAAGTCGCTCTTGGCCACCACTGATGCCGCCAGAAGCGCTACGATCAGCACAATACTCACATTACGCATACTCGACCCTTATCCAAAAACACCATTTCTCCCAAAGACGAATGGAAGGACCATTTCGTCCATCCTGGACTGCCAGCCAGTTGGCTCCCTTGTCATGCGCTCGATTTCATGGAGCCCCGCGTCGTCCCGGTTCCCGTTTTCGGTTGGAACCGTCCGACACGAAACAAACATACCGCTTGCCACGAACGGTGTCAAGACCCACAGTCACCGTGCTGGCTTTCTTGTACCATCGAGAACAACTCAACCAAACTCCAACCGAGGCTTGTACTGGTATACGCCAGAAGTGAAGAGTAGTTTCGCAGGCAACCAACCAACGAAGATTCTCGCTCCGAGTATCTCCGCGATCATCCAAAAGGCAGGAGCCATAGCCAGCCGTGATTCGGCCCGGCAAACAAGACCAAACAGGGAGTGTTTACCTTTCGTAATGCCCTCGATAACAACACGATACGGTTGTGGACGGGCTGGGCAACGGATTATTGCTTGACACCATTTGCCGGTGAGGCTATATATTGACTTGTGAAGCATTTCACATGTGTTTGTTTGTGTTGGGTGTTTCGAGGATAGAAATGTCAGATAACGGTAGCCAGAATACACGAAAACGGATCTCCGAATCCACGATCCATCGCCTGTCACTTTATTACCGAGCTCTCTCGCTTCTCGAGAAGGAGGAGACCACTACTGTCTCTTCCAAGGAGCTGGCTAGGCGAGAGAAGCTGACACCGGCTCAGGTGCGGAAGGATCTATCGTTCTTTGGTTCGTTCGGTACTCGTGGGCTGGGCTACCCGGTGGTCGATCTCAAAAACCAGATTGCGACTATACTTGGCATCGATCGCATATGGCGCGTAGCCTTGGTCGGTATCGGAAACATCGGTTCCGCTCTGGTCTCCTACAAGGAATTCATCCGCCAGGGATTTCATATCGTCAAACTGTTCGACAACGACCAGCGCAAGATTGGCTCCAATCACAAAGGCATTATCGTTTCCGACGTGAAGGACATTGGAAGTGAATTGTCCGAGGACAAGATCGAGGTTGTGGTGATTGCTGTGCCGGCAACCGTAGCGCAGTACATCGTCGATGATGCCGTCAAAGCTGGGGTCAAGGCGATCCTCAACTTTGCCCCGATAAACCTTCGTGTACCTGATGACGTATTTGTAAGAAATGAAAACATGGCGATGGAGCTGGAGTATTTATCCTTCGCCATGGTGAACGATCATACGCCCAAAAGATCGAAGTAGTTGACACCTCACTTTCAAGGACGAAAGGAAGGCCAACGAACCTATGCCCGCTTATCCATGATGACTATTCCGACATATTGAGCCCGCGTCAACCTGCGGTCGCGCCGGTTTGCTTTCGGCTTGTTTCAGATTGAAACAGCCTCGCGAGTCTCCATCGGTGCAATCGTAGAGATCGGCTTCGAGGCCTCGTGGCAGTATCGGAGAAATCCCGCTATGTGGGCGCTCTCCGCCTTGATGGCCACCTTCCTCGCCTGGCAAGTTGCTACGTCTGAGGCGCTTGCGAACAGGCACAGGCCTTGCTCCCAATAGCCCAGTGAAACAAGTGGCTTTGGGAAAAGGAGGACCGATGTTGACACGATTGGCTCTACTTCTTATGGCGGTTCTACTGGTCTCGGCAAGCGTTGCGGCTGCTGGACCGGGTCAATGTGAGCATAAGCAGAGCGAAAGTCAGATTGAACAAGACCAGAATAACCTGGCTTCAACAAAACTGACCCTGAAGCGTCTTACCCACGCCGTTGACTTGTGGCACGACGCTAACCTGAAAGGGGACCGTACGGCTATCGAGAAGTGTGAGATGGCCTTACAGGACCTAATGGAGCATGACTTGGACTTGACTCAGGCCCAGCTCTCTCAAGATGGGAAGGCAGCAGCTCAATCGGCTCTCGGCTTCAAACGCGGAGCACGGTCCTGGTCCGAGCAAGTTGACGATCAGAACGACCTTGGCAAAGAAAAACAGCTCTTTGGAGCCAAAAAGAGGCTGGCGAACACCTGGGCAAATAGCGATGCCTTTAGCAACAAATACCGACTCATCAACGATTATTTGGACGTTTTACGGCGGCAGACTGGCACGGAGCGGATTCAGCTGGCCGAAGATACTGAGGAACTGCCCAACGGCCGATAGTTGTTAGATAGGTAGAGAAGGCTAAACAGACAAAAGTCACGCACTTTTCGCATGGTGTGTGACCTCATAAGGGGCCATCGTCATTCGTGACGGTGGCCTTTATTTTGTCAATTGGAATTCCATCCCCGGGTGGCCCACCGGACGCGAGTCGTCAGAGGGAATTGGAATTCGCCTTGAATTTGAATCGCATAAGAACTAAACTGCTTGAAGTAGAATGATATGCTGGCATATGAGCGATGAGTCTCGTACCAATACGCAGAAGACGCCTAGACAAAGGGAAGGCATAAGTGAAATACTCTACAATTCTTCGTTATCATATTGCGGGATTGCTTCTCTTCGGTCTGCTATTTGCCGACGTCTCCTGCGCTCAAGAGTCCCAGAACAAACTCAGCAAGACTGCCGAGATAACATTTCCCGATGCCGGTCTTCCTCCCATATTGCATACGCTCATGACAGGCGAGGAAGCGACTCCCACACTAACATACAGCCTTCCAGACGATTATGACTCCGCCAAGACATATCCTCTGCTGGTATACGTACCGGGCGGGGACGGGGGACCGGCAGGAAACATCTTCAATGCCCAATCGATCGCCGGAACCGATGGATGGATTGTTGCGACTTTGCCATTGTTCAAGAAGGCTGTTGATAAGAGCGAACCTGGTGGCGGGATGATCGTCAGCATGGAGGATTATCCGACTATTGCCAAATGCTACGGGATCATGCTGGGTGAGTTATTCGACATCGTCCCGAATATTGATCGCGAACAAAGCGCGATGGTCGGGTTTTCGAATGGAGCAATTACTATTGCGGTTCTTCTTTCATCGCACGATGACTTCATCCTCAAACACTTCAAGAATTTCTGCATGGTGGATCATGGCATGTTCCACCTCACCGATCTTCACAAAAGTGGCTCTCGGGATTGCCGGTATCTCGTTCTTGTCGGCGACAAGATTGATTTTGGCAGGGAATTGAAGATTCAGGGGTGCCAGCTTCTTCAGGAGGAGATGGAGTTGGTTGGGGTCAACCTGTCCTGCGAAATCATGAAAGATACCGGCCACGTGTTCCGTGAGATGCAAATGGAAATCGTCAGGAACTGGCTTCAAGCAGAATCGACAACCCCCTAACATAAGATTGGCTGGTCACTCTAACATGGCCGGAGCACCATTGGTCACCCTGAGCGGAGTCGAAGGGCGACCGACATGCGGGTGGCGTCTGCTTCGACTCCGCTCAGCATGACGCCTGTGCTCCACAGCGACTGCGACCGGTTTCCTTCCCCGTCATCTCCGCCTAGGCAGGTTTCCAGGGTTTGAAATCAAGGCCGAATTTGTCAGGAAGAGTGACAGCTTCCTCGACTCTCACATGTGGGAGAGTGTCCGAGACCAACTCATACACTTCCTTGCGATGAGCATCAAGCATCCGGCAACCCAGAATAACGCGCTTAACGATACTACCGGACACAGACTGCGCAAATCGGGTTCGCCCAATTGCGATAAATCGGAACTCCTCCTCGTAACTCCATTCTGCTGATTTAGTTGTGAGGAGCTCCAAATGCAGTTCCTCGTCCTCATCATCGTCGTTGCTGGGAATGACTGTGGGGAGCTTACACTCATAGTTGACTTTGTAAACGTTGATTGCCAGTTCACTTGTCCTCAATATATCGAACAGTGATACCGCAAGGGAATGCGCGTCGAATTCGACGCAGTATCCTGTCTGCGAATCGGCATAATGTGACCACATTAGCACACTTTCTCGGTTCCCTGCCATTGATAGAACACCGTAAGTACGTGCCATTGCACCCACCAACTTATCGTGCGCGACCTTCCTAGTCTCGGGATCATTGGAGAATGCAGGGTTTTCGTGCACAGCGGCCTCGGCTGCTCTCTGCAAGTCGATTTCGCTCAAGCCAGGATTCACTTGGCTTGTGAAATAGCGAGCTCTATCGATCTTGTCTTGGGGCTGCATTAGGTCGAAACGCAAGGGTATTTGGCAATCAAAGGGATCATTGAAAGTCGCCGGCGAGGCAAACCACAATGCAGGGCCAGTTAGTATGCTGTTGTTTCCGGTTCCATTCCAACACCTGAACTTGAATAGCCGTCCCGGTAGCCCAATCTTCGTTATGCGGTCTTCGTAGAAAGGCCGCCATTCTTCCTTTGTAGCCTTCTCCAAGTTCAATCTCCCACAACAGTACGATGCAGTCTTCCTGTTGATCAGTATAGTAAGCCCTCGCTCGCAGCCAGTCAACTCTTGAACCCCACCCGAGGACGGGTGGGCCACCGGACAATTACAGGCCCAGCCGACACCGCCAGGCCTGGATTCCTGCTTCCGCAGGAATGACGTGGGAGGGCACAGAACAAACTCACACA
>CAZHDS010000151.1:0-7886 GCA_964531495.1 uncultured Ignavibacteriales bacterium | reverse complement strand
GATGATCTTCCGTTTGCATACGGAAGGTATTTGGCTGACCACGTTGAGGTAGAGCTGTTCCGCGAGATCATGGGCGTTCTGAAGGAGCACGAGGTGAAGATCGTCGGATTCATTTGTGGCTCGCGAATCAAACAGTGCCACACTCAGCTACTCAACGACTTCATATCCGACGGTCATGTCCTTGGAAACCACACCTCAACCCATCCTGACCTCAACAACACGGCCGCCGACTGGTATATTGAAGACATTGCCAGCTGCGACAGTGCGATTGCCAAATGGACAGACACCTTCAGATACTTCCGTTATCCGTTCCTCCACCGGGGATCCACCGAGGTGAAGTACGAGGCCGTATCGCGGTACTTACAGATTCACTCGTTCACTACCGTTCCAGTGACTATTGACAACAATGATTGGTGGTACAACAAAGAGCGTACCAAGGCCTTGAGAGAAGGCGACCAGGATCTCGCGAGTTCTATCGGCAAGGGCTATTTGGAACATATGAAGGAGGCTACCGAGTACTTTGACTCCCTGGCCATGGCTAGATATGATCGGGATATCAAACACATTCTGCTTCTGCACATGAACGAGCTCAACTCGGTGTACTTGGATACTCTCTTGACATGGTATGAGGATCAGGGCTGGCGTTTTATCACCACCGAAGAAGCGCTGACAGACCCTATCTATCGCGAAGATGACACCTACCTAGACAAAAACGGCATCTCATGGTTGTTGCGGTTGTGAGGTTGGTCTCGGGTCCGTCCGGTATTCTGTGTGGGGCGTCGTTACGCGGATCAAGCGCTAGGAACTCAATTGCGGTCTCGAGCTGGCCGTCGATTCCCTGTCTCTGAGCATGGACCGAATGGGTTGGGGGTAGAAGACCCGCTGGCAGTTGCTCCGAGCCCAGCACGAAGCAGAATGCTGCGAAGATGATGAGTAGCGTCCTGGTCTGATATCCTTGATACCGTTTCCCGGAACCGTTGGTCATAGACAGAGCACTCGAAATGTCGGCAGCCGCGCAAGTGCCTATCGGATAGTGGACTCTACATGGGGATCCGGCTAATAGTTAGCCTTCATCATCGTCGGACTCGTCGTTCTTCTCGGCGTCCTTGTCTCCGTCACGCCCTTTATCCTGGTCAACATCAAGAAGTTCAACGCCGGCTATAGCTTCGCCATCGGGCGCAATAGTGAGCAAGAATCTCTCCTCACCATTGGCGACGATGATCTGATATTCAAGGGTTGTGTCCCTGGTAACAGCGTCGGCATCCTCTATCTTGCCATCCGGGAAGAGCTCCGTCACCGTCAAGATCACAGCATCCGGCAGATCCTTGACCAGGACATCTTCTTCGATTTGAAGCAAGGTGCCATCGGCAAGGTAGACATAGTCCTTTTCGATCTCATCGATCTCGGTTTCAAACTCGTACCGGATCTGCCCGTCAACATCTTCGCTGGAGTATTTCGTTACCACGGCCTCCGGGTAGGCTGCTTCGAAAGCCTTCAGAACTGCCTCGGGCACGTCAGACTTCTTGAGAGTTGCCTCGTCACCAGCCATCGCTATGCCTGATGTCATAACCACTGCGAAAACGACAATTGCTATAAGGGATTTCATATTGCACCTCTTCTGTGGGGTTCGCTTTCCTCAAAGATACTACCATTTCGTACAAAACAAAATCAGAAACTGGTCCTGGCGGAAGTGGTTCGATCTGATTTCTGTCTGACAGGTCACAGGTCACACAGCAAGGGGCCTGTTGAAAAACCCTCATGTGTCTTTCAAGCCCCTTCGACTCCGCTCAGGGTGACTTGAAAGACGGTAGTTTACAGATGGTCATGGTGAGCGGAGTCGAACCATGCTCCAGTTGTCAGGGCTTTCTCAACAAGCCACAGGTTGTGGGCCACCGGGCTTTGCAACGTCACTTGTCTCAACATTGTCCATACCGTCGAAGGTGCCCCATTAGCTCCAGGAATCGCCCCACTTCGACATGTCGACGATCGCCTCGGTTACGATATCGCTGGGAATCGAGAAGTGCTCTTCTATTGCACCGGGAAGATCTTCAGGCCCGGCGAGCTCTTCAATGTCCCACGATCTTCCCTCTGACCTGATTACCGACAGATTCGAGATTACTAACGAACGATCCGGAGCATACATGCGAACCAGCAGCAAACTGTTTAGGAACGTTGCGTCAGGCCGAAACGAGTCCTCAATTGTACGCGTGAAGTACGAATACTCACGCGGGATCGGCTTCGCAATATAGCCATGTCGTTCGGCACCTTCACGATACATGATTAGTCGAGAGCAGCCCTGATCATCCTGCGGCTTGAGTACATACCGATCACGCCCTAACTCCACTTCGTAGTCCTTCCCAAGATCGCGGGGTAGAGGGGCCATGAAGGGAGCGGCGTAGCCCGCGTCGACCAGGAATTCCCGCTCCTCGACCGTAACCATATTGACAAGATGGACATCGGGATTCTTCATGTCCGCCCCGCACAGCCTGGCATCGTATCCAAGGTCTCGCAGAAGCAGGTTTAGGTAGTGATTGTTAGAGTGGCAAGTACCTCCGAAATGGTAGCGCTCGATCCCCTCAAGATACACTCCGGAGTCTGGGACTGTCCTGCGATCGTACTTCCTCAAGTAGTAAAGCTTCGAGACATTCTCAAACGGCACTCTAAGCATGAAGGCACGTACCAGTCGATTCAGAAACCCCAGATCAGGTTGGTGCCGTTCCAGCCCGAGGTCGTGCAGAAGACGAGAGAACTTGGCGCGGGGGACCTGTTCCATACTAGAATCATCCGTTCGGGTTGACGCTGCCGGGCTCAAATCTACTGAACGAAGGATCGAATGTCCAATTGAAACTGCCGAACCGGCCAGTCTGCAGGCTCTGCAGGAAGTATCTCACAATTGATATGGGAATAGCAGACCTATATAGTAAATTAGCAGGTATTGTCTGATCGATTCGAGTTCGTCCCGTTTTGTGCGAGCCAAACGATCACCCTCGGTCCGAATTATCGGAAAACCACAAGGACGGTAGGTATTCTATGGAGAACTCGATTCTTTGCCGGGGAGTTGGTTCTCGGCATCGCATTGCATACCACCATCTCATCTCCCTACTTGACCGGTGAAGCCATCCGAATTAGATTCTGGAATCGCAGTTCTATCAGCTACCGAAGGAGCCCGCATGAAGCCAGGCCGGCAGACCCGAGAAGATTACGTTGCACGCATCAATAAGGTTCAGGACTACATCGACGCTAATCTCAAAAAGGAACTGACCCTGGACGAGTTGGCTGCCGTAGCGAACTTCTCGCGCTATCACTTTCATCGCATTTTCACAGCTATGGTAGGCGAGACGCTGTATCAGTTCATCCAGCGCGTTCGTCTGGGAAAAGCCGCCAATCAACTGGTCGTTAACCCAAAGAAGACGATCACTGAGATCGCTTTCGACTGCGGCTTCTCCTCATCGGCCGTGTTCTCTCGCTCCTTTCGCGCGGCCTTCAAAATGAGTCCGTCGGAATGGCGAGACGGCGGCGCGCGCAAGAATTGCAAAGAGAAGGGCAAGCTCGATCAACAAGCCGGCAACCAGGGGAAAGACAATCCTAACTTCTCCGTCTATCTTGAGTCCGCAACGTCAACCCTCAAATGGAGAGTAGAAATGAGTCCAGATGCGAAACTCAAAGCTGAAGTTGAAGTCAAGAGTCTGCCGGAGGTGGATCTGGCCTATGTTCGTCACGTCGGGCCTTATGCTGGTGATGAAGCCCTTTTCAACGGCTTGTTCGGCAAACTGATGCAATGGGCGGGGCCGCGAGGGCTGTGCACTAAGCCGGGCGTTCAGTTCATCACCGTCTATCACGATGATCCGGCTCTGGTCGATGCTTCCAAACAACGCATAAGTTGTGGTTTGACGGTCGAATCTGACGTCGAAGTTGACGGTGACATCGGCAAGATGTCGATCCCGGGCGGAGAGTATGCTCTGGCGCACTTCGAGATTTCGGCTGATCAATTCGGTGACGCCTGGGCCGCATTGTACAAAGGCTGGTTGCCCGAGAGTGGCTACCAGCCCGATGACCGTCCCTGCTTCGAAATGTACCTCAACGATCCCAAGACACACCCTGAGGGCAAGCACATTGTTGATATTTGTGTGCCGGTAAAACCGCTGTAGACATTGTTGTTTCCATCCAGATTAGAAGGGTGAGCCTTCGAGAAGGCTCGCCCTTCTGCGGTTCCACTAGAACCGGACCACGACGCCCAAGTGCATTCGCATCAAGTCGGTCTTCGACGTGATTGTATCAAAAGACACCTCAGTGCCTTCCCGGCGAATCGACCCTTTCTTCAGATACTCCACTTCGCCCCCGGCAATGTATCGGACGCCGCCATTGAGCAGAACCTGAATGGGGTGATCATCCTCAGTTTCCGGCTTACTAGTGTAAACGGGTATCATAACTCCACCGCCCAATCCATAAGCAAAGGCGGCATCGTCCTGATTGGTGTAACTGACAACATCCTCCAGCGATTCACCGACTCCGGAAATACTCGTTTCAGTATATAGGTAGTTGAAACCAAGCAGAGCGTCACCGTAGAGGCGAATCGGTCCCTTCGGCATCCGGCCCCGCAGGACAAGAAACGACTGCACGATGTTGTTCGAAGTCTCCACGTCCACCATCACGTCCGGTATGGTTGTCGAAAAAGGCTCCTGGCGCGTCTCGCTGCCGTAGTTCATCCAGCTCAGGTCGAGTCCAATGGCCAGCGGGGACTTTTCCGGGGAATAGAATATGTGGCCGCCGATCCCATAGGCGTTGCTACCGATATTGTCATCCAAGTCTCCCTGAGGGAAACCGGAGTTGAAGTGCAAGCCGCCCGACCAGTTGGTCTGAGCAAGGCAGGTACTTGAGCCAACTAGCAGCGTGAGTCCCAACACGATGAGCATGCTGATCGATTTGCGCGATGAGTTCATGGTTCTTTGATCCTTCTCTTTCGACTTGGTTTTCCTGCCTCATTCAGCAGGTGATAACAATTAACAACCTGTTCCTTATTCGCGAACGCTTACATCATGCGAGCATAGCAAGATGCATGCCAACGATACAATACGTTGTACTTCAACGTATTACGCCAAGCCAAGACTTCTGAGTGTGGCTATTGTTTACAGAGGTGCACAGAAAAGGTGCGAGCATGATGTGACGTGAACCAAAATCGGGCGTCCATCAGTTTAAGTCAATAGGGTTGTGCCGATGATACTCGGCTCGTGGTGAGCTTCATGCCGAACAGGGGACGTATCCATTTGATGCGACGAACGATTTCATACATCACGAAACAACCTGTGAAGGTTCCCACGAGAAGAATCACCAGCTTCACCTCGGCGCTCAAGGTGGTCGGCATCAGGTAATACGAAATCGCATACTGAATCGGGAAATGGACAATGTAAACAGGATAGACAGCCTTGCTGAAATAGCTCAGCCATCGCGACGGCCTGTTGAGGTACACGGAGCAATAACCCAGAATGCCAAGCATCCAGGCCATCGACTCAAAAGCGGTCATGTAGTGAGGCACACCTTCAAGCTCGAAGACAAATAATCGTACCAGAAACAGTCCGAAAGCCATCAACAGGCTGCGTCCCTTCACAGCCTCCACCGTTCCCCAGAAGATATCCTTCAGGGAGACAAACAGTATTCCCAGTCCGAAACAGATCGCTCCGACAAAGTGCCCGTGAGGCGTAGGGAAGGCGGCATAGTACTCCGGAGCAACGATCCACCCTTCAAGCATCAACGGAATCGCCGCGACATAGATCATCCAGGGCCGTCGGAGTACATTTGTCATGAATCTTGTCAGGCCATTGTGACCATACTCTTTCATAGCCCACAGAAGGCCAGTGTAGTAGGCCACATAGCACATGATGTTGATCAAAAACCAGAGATGACCGGCGTTCGGTTCGTAGGTCGCCCCCATGTCGTAATAGTCCATAACGAAGTAGGCAGCGATGGGACAAATGATGAAGAACCCAAACGCAAATGGAATCGCGATCCGCGCCGCCCGGTCGGTCAGGAACTGCAACCAATCGCGTCGTTCCATCGCAAAGCAGGCACCCATGCCGGATACCATGAACAAGAGCGGAATCCGCCAGACATTGAGCGCAGACATCGGAATCCAGAGCCATTCCAAGAGCTGGTCGTTCTGAATGAAGAAGAGGGTTTTCGCCCAGGACTGAAAGCTGATCACAATATGATAGACAATGAGCAGCCCCAGGGCCATCGTCCTGAGCCAGTCTATGTCATACCGACGCTGATCCGTGATGTTCGCTGTGTTTTCGCTTGTCAACAGTTGAGCCTTAGTATCTGATGGTGCCGCTCACTGCATCGTGATGACGACTTTCCCTCGGGCGTGTTCTTCTTCGATATATCGGATTGCGCCTCCGACCTCACTTAGCGGGTACCGTCGATCGATGACAGGTACTATCTTGCCCGCCTCAAGAAGTCCGCTCACAAACGTCAAGTCCTTCTGGTTTGGCTGCGCCACATAGTTGACCATCTTCCTGCTGCCAGTCATAGATAGCCACGGACCCAGAAGCAGAAACTGGTATAGCTGAGCCATGGAGCCGCCAGCCAGGACGAAAATGCCCTCAGGGCGTAAAGCCCGCCTATAATCGAACATTGAACGACTTCCATTGGCAGCCAGGATCAGGTCATAATACTGCCCGTTCATGGTGAAATCTTCTTTGGTGTAGTCGATTACGTGGTCGGCGCCGATTGAGCGAGCCATGTCCAGGTTCTTGGTGCTACACACGGCCGTGACTTCAGTCCCGAACGATTTGGCAATCTGCACTGCAAACGTACCAACCCCACCAGATGCGCCATTTATGAGAACCTTCTGCCCGGGCTGGATACGGCCTTTGTCACGAAGACCCTGCAGAGCGGTGACGGCCGCCAGTGGTACTGCAGCCGCTTCCTCAAAAGTCACATTGGCCGGTTTCATAACCAGAGCACCTTCGGGAACCGATACATACTCGGCGAAACCGCCGCCCCCACACCCGGACGTGTCCCCGAACACTTCATCACCCGGCTGAAACTGCGTTGCGTCTCGGCCGACCGCTTCCACTCGCCCGGCTATGTCGGCACCAAGAATCTGGTTCTTGGGTTTCAGAAAGCCCGAGCCCATCAACCGGATTATGAACGGATCTGCTCGCAGCATATGCCAATCATAAGCATTTGCTGACGCTGCCTTGATTTTTACCAGTACCTCGTAGTTCTTGGGAGTCGGCGATTCCACCTCCCTAAACTCAAGAACATCCGGGGGACCGAACTTCGTGTATACAACCGCTTTCATGAGTCTTCTCCCAGACTATCTCCGATATTGAGTTGCCAATGTAGGAAGAGCAAATCTGTTCTTCGCCGCAACCAAAACTCAGACGGCTTCGATCATGTCATAGTCGATACGACTTGGGGGGAGAGTTGTTGCGTCGCGTACTTGGAAATCCAAACCGATGGTGACGCTGTCTGTCACAGGACAGAGCTAGTCTTCAAAGGGTCGGGTGATTTCATACCGAGTGACTGTTTGCTTGAAGTTTATCCACCCGGGAGTTGTCTCGTACTCTCTTACCGGAGTCAGGCCAAGCTTCCGAAGGAGTTTGGTTGGGGCGGGATTATTCGCACAAGGCTCACAAACGATGGTCTTCAGTTGGAATTCACGAAAATAGTGATTGATGGAATTTCTGAAGAACCAGAGGCCGAACCCTTGGTCGCGTTTCTCTTCAATCCAGATATGAACATGAGCCGTCGCGACACTGCCGAACTCAATCTTGTTGATGTTCGAATGCCCAATGAGCTCTCCGTCGTACTCCCATCCCACGCAATAGAACTGTCTACTAGCCAGGTCGTTCTTGAAATCACTCTCAAGCAGCTCCTGCCAA
>CAZHDS010000150.1:0-7955 GCA_964531495.1 uncultured Ignavibacteriales bacterium | reverse complement strand
GGCGGGGTGTGTATATTGACACGATTGGAAATGTAAAGATAGCGGTCATCAATTTGATGGGCCGAACCTACATGAAGGACATTGACTGTCCTTTTCAGGTCGCCAATCGCATTCTTGACTCGGCCCGTCGTGAGACAGAATTGGTCTTCGTGGATTTCCATGCCGAAGCTACGTCCGAGAAGCAAGCCATGTTCTACCACCTTGATGGGCGCGTGTCGGCTGTCATTGGCACCCATACCCATGTGCAGACGGCAGACGAAGTCGTCAGCGAACGCGGCACGGCCTACCTGACCGACGCCGGCATGACGGGTCCCCATAAATCAGTAATTGGGATGCAGGTTGGTCCTTCTTTGGGCCGCTTCATGACCGGCATGCCGAAGCGCTTCACGACCGCCACCGAAGATGTCAAACTCAGCGGAGTAGTTATTGGAGTCGATCCCTATACCGGTCAGGCCGAGTCTATCGAGCGTGTGCGCCTGGACTTTGATCTCGATACTTTCAAGCCGGAAGACATCACTGGTCCCAAACCCGAAGTAGCAGAGCCAACAGAAGAATCAGCCGATGACAGCTCAGATAATTGATGGTAGGCAGGTCGCGAAAGAGACGCGCCTGGCGCTGAAGCCTCGCATCACAGCCTTGGCCGAGCAGAATATCATTCCCGGTCTGGCCACGGTGCTGGTCGGGGATGACCCGGCTTCGCAAACCTACGTTGGCAGCAAAGCGAGGGCTTGCAAGAAGCTCCATATGTACTCCGAAGTAATCGAGCGACCGGCTGTCATCAGCCAGGATGAACTGATCGCTATCATACAGAGGCTGAACAACGATCCGAAGATTCATGGCATCCTGGTTCAATCACCTCTCCCCAAGCACATGGATGAGACGGCCGTCACCCTGGCGATTGATCCAAAGAAGGACGTCGATGGCTTTCATCCTCACAATGTTGGTCTGATGCTGATGGGGCGACCGGGGCTCTTGCCGTGTACGCCTCACGGGATCATGAAGCTTCTGGAAGCGTATAAGATAGACCCGGAAGGTCGCGAAGTGGTCGTGGTCGGACGGTCCAATATTGTCGGCAAGCCCGTAGCGGCGTTGCTGATCCAGAAGGCGGCCAACGCCAACGCGACCGTGACTATCGCTCACTCTCGAACAGCCAATTTGGCCGAAGTGACCCAGCGGGCGGAGATTCTGATCGCTGCTATTGGTCGGCCCAGGACCATCACGGCCGATATGATACGACCGGGTGCGGTCGTTATCGATGTCGGGGTCAATCGCGTCGACGACGCGACCACCGAGAAGGGATATCGACTGGAGGGTGATGTCGACTACGACGCGGCTGTTGGAATTGCCTCGCTTATCACCCCTGTCCCGGGCGGAGTAGGGCCGATGACTATCGCCATGCTCATGTACAATACCGTCACGGCTGCGGAGAAGAGCGGCGCTATCGGTTCTTGACGTGTTGTCCCGACGGACTTTGTGCGAGGGCGGTCGTCGTTGGCAACCCAAGCCAGAATTATCCACGAGGACGGGCATGCGGTCGGAGTGTAAGACTTGTGCATATAATCTGCAGAATCATGATCCCGGATGAGCTCCACAGACCACATTATGTGTGACTCATTTCATCGGCCGGTCAGGAGCCCCGTATTGGCAGGCAAAAGTTAGCGCAACCCTACGAATAGTACTGGATCGTAGAGGCGCAAGTCGCTATCTTGGGTGAAATCTGAATTCGGTCATTCAAACTTCGATACTTGATGGTACAATGCCCAAGTTTCTTCTGCTTATTTCGCTTCTTCTGATCATTCTGGTTTCAACCGGCGGGGCCGAGGAAACACCGTGGATGTCTAGTCGAACCGCGTTTGAGGCTGGCTTTGGGGCCCGCACACTCGGCATGGGACACATTCTCATCGGACCAGACGATTGCCCCGGCTCAGTGGTATACAATCCCTCGGCGCTTGGATTTGCCACTCGCGGCACTCTTGAGGGCGGCCTGGGCTTCCTTTCCGACAACGCCTGGGGCGGATCTGTTTTTGGCCTCAGCTCCGGCACGGCCATCAGCAAATTCTTGAGGATTCCTGACCTCGGTGGCTATTTCGCTGTTGCGGGTCTGGCCACTCAGGTCACCAACCGTCGTCACAGCGATCATCGCGAAGTTCTGTACGATGAATCGTTGTGGCTGGGACAGGTTAGTTACGGCCGTCGCATAGGACGCAATATCAGCCTCGGTGCCGGCGCGAAGATCAATCGAGCTCACGTTTTCGGTGATGCCGAACTTGGCGCCGGACTGGACTTTGGACTGAGTTGGGCGGTTCGCCCCGACTGGTTGATTGGAGCGGCCGTACGTGACATCAATTTGACCGAGATCGAATGCCTCGGTATCGATGTGTCGCCGCCCTGGAACTGGGCTGCTGGTTTGGCCTACAAGCCCTCTTGGAGCCACGATACTTGGACCGCTAGTGCCACCGCCAACCTGGTTCAGTTTGATGGTGATGATGTTCGCCTTCGTCTTGGCGGCGAGTTACTTTTCCCTGAGATCAAGGGCGTCAGAGGCGCCATGCGTACCGGATATAACGGCGAGGGAATCACTCTTGGCGGCGGATTCAGGATTGCCTTTGTCGAGCTCAACTATGCCTTCGCTCGTCTTGAGGAAGCTGATTTCCTTGATGACTATGGCCACACCGTTTCCCTTTCGATTTCTCCGGGTAAACTGCTGAAGTGGGGTGAATCCTCTTCCGGCCAAACCATCGCGGACTATCGGTGGCATCAGTACCTTGGCTACCGGGCAGCAGCCGATCGAGCCCGGACTAGAGGCGACTATGGCATAGCTCACGACAACTACCTGAGAGCGGGCACCTTTGCTGACACTTCGCACCAAGTGCTTGATTTGGAACAGTCATCCATGCTCATGCAAGATCGAATAGACGACCTGGAGACCACCAATCGGGCGGCCCTGGTTCGGACCTACCAAGACAGTCTCGACCTCTATCGGCGTGAGTACGGCGACAGCCTGGAGACCCTGCGGGCCGAGATAGTAGAGCATCGGGCGACCCGGCACAATCCCGCCACGCTGGTTGAACAGCGACGCCAGTATCTGAGCGAGGGAGAGGCATTTCTCGCTAATGGCCAGTATTATCTTGCTCTGGGGCGGGCCTCGTTAGTACTCGAGGATGAGCCCGAACACTCGCCAGCGTTGGAATTGATGGAACGAACCAAGGCGGAGATTGAAAAGGTGCTCCTGGCTGAAATCCGCAGGCGCACACCGGGAGATGTGCTCAGTGAGCTGGATAGCATGTTTGTCGAGCGCATTACGACAAACACGGCGGTGCCGGATTCAGTTGTAAGTGAATGGTACCAGCAAGGCCGTACGTTCAATCTGGCAGCTGAGTACCAGAAGGCGATAGATGTCTGGCAGCTTGTTTATAAGGCTCGTCCCAACCATCCCAGCGTGGTTGAGGATATCGAGGCGGCTCGCCGCCGCCTGGAGGCCGAAGAGTAGACGGTTTGTGGCGACGGGACGGTCCTCGATCAACAGTTGCTGCAGTTTTTGATAGAATATGGAAATGGGATGCTGCTTCCGTTGCCTGCGCCGCTTCGCGGTTTGGCGTCGGGATCAGGGCGACAGGGGATTATTGGAGCCCGGCAGCAGCCATCAGATTCAGTGGAGAGTGGTCATTCTCCTCCAAATGGGATAGATTGAACTATGTGGCGGCGACCGGTAAAAGAAGTCAACGCTGAGTTCTCGGCTGAGACAAAATACCTCGACAGTATCCAGCGAACCGTTCGCGAGAGTTGCCTGGCTGCCGGTATGGCCAGCAAGGACGTTTCAGCGGTTCTCCTGGCGACCGAAGAGGCGGCCACCAATATCATCCGTCATGCCTATCTGTACGAGAAGGGCGTGATTCGGGTACGCATCGTCATCTATCGCAAGCAGATTGTCTTTTCCCTGATCGACTTTGGGCGCTCGTTTCAACCGAATTCAAAGGGGGGCCTTAATCTCGATCAGTTGGTGCAGTCGGGTCGCAAGGGTGGGCTTGGGTTCTACATGATGCAGAAGATAATGGACTCGGTGCAGTACATATCTTCGGCCGACCGCAACGAGCTGCGAATGATCAAGCGAATCGGTGGTGGAGGTCGCGATTCTCATCCCTTCCTGAGTCATCTGTTCACGCTGCGTGTTAAGTTCTCGTTCTGGACATTCTTCATCGTATTGTTCATCGTTGGGGGCGCCTTCTATTACATTGATCAACAAACCACCCGCCAGCTGCGGGATCGTCTTGATCAGACCATGACCGCCCTGACCAACACCGTCGCCAATCAGGCCAGTGGAAATATCCTGCGCAGTCGATCCGGTGTCGTCTTCGATGAGCTGGTCTCCGATTTCTCCAAGGCCAATCCGGAACTGGAATTGATGGTTCTGACCGATACGCTCGGGATAGTAATGGCCCATTCGGACGATGTAACCAACATCGGCAAGCCATATGAACCACCCGTCACAGAGAATGAAGTAGTACTCGGGTTGCCCGTTCGATATGAAAGTGGGCGGCGGCAGCTCAATTACTTTGTAGCCCCGATAAAGTTCGGGCGTCGCTTTTATGGCGAGGCCCACGTAGTATATTCATCTGATCCGATTTCAGAGCCACTCAGCATGGCGCGCCGTCGCATTTTTGTACTGACCTCGTTCCTGCTCTTGTTTGGAGTGGTCGGCATCTACATGTTATCCAATTATTTTGTGCGGCCGATTGTAAATATCACCCGCCGCGTACGCCGCTTCGCCTCGGGCGATTTGGACTCGGAGCTTCCGCTGGAGGGAGCCGAGGAGTTCTTCGAGATTTCCAAGGCCTTCAATGAAATCATGACCCGCCTCAGTCAGGATCGTAAGAATATCGCCGCCCGAGAGAAGATGGCCCGGGAGATAGAAGTCGCTTCGCAAATTCAGCGAGCCCTGTTGCCAGCCCGGTTGCCCGAGGTGCCCGGACTGGAACTGGATGCCTTCTATCGAGCCGCTTCTGTTGTCGGGGGAGATCTGTACGATGTCTTCCAAATCAACCCGGGACGCTACTGTCTCGTAGTGGCCGATGTTAGCGGAAAAGGAGTGCCGGCGGCGCTGGTGATGTCCATGCTTCGCACCGTGATTCAGATTCACGCTCAAAAATCAGCTTCGGCGCGAGAGATACTGCTTCGCGTGAACAAGTACCTGGTCGAGAATATTCCCTCGGGGATGTTTGTGACGGTGATGCTGGTCGTATACGATGTCGAGGCGCGGAGCATGAAGCTGGTTTCGGCCGGTCACAACGCCATGCTCTACTACCGGGCAGCCCAGAACGAGACCGTGCGTATAAATCCGGCCGGGATGCCCATGGGGATGACAGCCACCCTGGACAAGAGCTTCGCCGCCAAGCTGGAGGAAGTCAGCATTACGCTTTGCGATGGGGATTGTTTCCTGATCTTCACCGACGGCGTTACGGAAGCGGTCAACCGCGACGGTGAGCAGTACGGTATGGATCGGGTGGAGGAACTTTTCGCGTCGCAGACTGCCGCTCACTCGACGGTGCAGCCGGTGGCTGATTCTATAGTCGCTGAGCTGGATGATTTTGCAGGTTTCGCCAAACCGCATGATGATATCACTTTCTTGATTGGCCGTGCGACGGGCAAATCCGACCAGAGCGATCGTCAGACCCACATCCAGACTACGGTTCTGCGAACCGCGGCTGGCGACGATGAAAGAACAGAGTGACAGGTCCGGCGACAAAAACCTTGCCCGGCTGGTTGTGGCTCGCTTTATTGGAGCCAGGAAAAACAGGGTCGATTGAGCTTATGAAATGACAGCAACCGAGAACATGTCCATATCATTGTCGGAGAACGCCCAGCGGCGAATCTCCGAGGTCCGGGTGGATGGTGTCATTGACACTATCACGGCCGGGGAGCTTGAGGAAGTATTTGAATCTCTGCTCAAGCGCGGTCGCTATCGGATCGTCGTTGATCTAGCGGGCGTGAGCTACATTTCTTCGGCCGGTTGGGGTATCTTCATTTCCAATATTCGCGATGTCAGGGGCAACGACGGGGACATCAAGCTGGCCAATATGGTTTCGAACGTGTATGAGATTTATGATTTGCTCGAGTTCGACAATGTCCTCATGGCGTACGATTCGATCGAGGCGGCTCGCTCGGCCTTCGGCTCGGACGGCGATCCCAGTGACGAAAAAAAAAAGACGATCCCGGACGAATAACCATAGTTGACGAGTTCCAGACTACGGCCGTAGGGCCGCGATCCACTGAATCTCTCCACCAGAATCCAACCAAGGGCGATGATGTCGAAAGCCATGTTATGCGCTTGGTCGAAGAGGACCCCTTCATGACGATTGGGGATATCAAGCAGGATCTGGTTCATCTGATGCCGGGAAGGAAGATCGGCTGGTGGCGAGTATTTTCGATCCTGAGGCGGCGCAAGCTCCTGACACGTCGTTCTCGCTTTGACCATGTTCGTCGTCGTCGTTGATGGTCGGTTTTTTGTTTGACTCGCCTCTATAATGCGGTATATTGACGTAAGAGGAGTAATGACAAATGTTTAGCCAGAATGGGATGATGGCCTCGCTGGTGGCTGTATTGATTCTCCTCATTATCTGGTTGGTCTATCGACTCTCAGAAGAATCAAAACGTCACGCGGCCGTCAACAGACTCAGATCAGAAAGTATTAAAGGTCTCCTGGAATCATGTTGCCGGGGATCTGAGATTGAATCGATCTCGGAGTGTGTCTCAAACCTTCTGCGCGATGCCTTCCGTTGCCAGGTGGTTGTCTTTCTCCGCAAGCAACGGGGCGACCTCGTTTGCGACTATCTCCATGGCGTTGATCCCAATCTGAAACAATCCTTACGACTACCGTTTACCAGGGCGCTGGGGGATGAGCTGTGCCGTCAAGCCTTGCCGCGTCCCATTCTCGACATACGGTCGCACCTCTCGGAACCGTTCAGCTCTCGCCTGGCCGGGACCGGCGCCGAGATCTGTCTGCCTATCAATTGGGGAGAAAATCTGTACGGCGCTTATTTCCTAAAAAGTACGCTTGACCTGCAATCACCGTCCACCTGTATGCTCCTGACCACCCTGGTGCAAATCCTCTCGACCGCTTACCATGTGAAATGGAGCGAGTCCCAACGGATCGCCCTGACCGAGAAGTTGGGCAAGATTGGCAATAGGGTTCAGCCAGCGAACCGTCCCGAGAACTCTGTGGCTTTGGCTGATCTGGTCCAGCACCGCAATTCTGAGACCATTGTACCCCGGATTGTCGGATCAATCAAGGCCGATCTGGGTCTGGACAAACTGGCCTATGTCTTCGGAGGCTCGGACCGCTCGGAGAAATCGGGAGTGATTGGCAACGACGCCTTCGCATCGATGTCAGCCTTGAAGGCGCAGGATCTTGATCGTTTGCTGGGGCGTTTGGCCAGTGACAGCCTATGCATTCTGGACGGGCTGGATCTGGGGTGCGAACCCCTGGAGGCCTGGCGCGACAATTTGCGAGCCCACGGGTTTTCGTATGTGGCTCCATTCTCGCTCTCACCCAGTCGGCCGGGTGTTCTGGCGCTCGGTGGCGGCAGCGATCAGGCAAGCGTGAGTCATCGTCTGCGCACGCTCCGTCGTCAGGCTATCAGCCTGGTCGCCAACGCAGAGTCGTATGAGCGTATCGAGGAGTTGTCCTACACCGACAACCTGACCGGATTGGCCAATCGGCGCTACATGTTCAAGCGTCTCGACGAAGAAATCTCGCGGGCCCGACGCTATGAGCGCCGTCTATCGGTGATCCTATTCGATCTGGACCAGCTGAAGACGATAAACGATCGTCACGGCCATCAAGCTGGCGACGCCGTGCTCAAGCAATTGGGCCAGATTCTGAACGGCTCCATTCGGTCAATTGATATTGTGGCACGTTACGGCGGCGATGAATTCTGCGCGGTCATGCCCGAGGCCGA
>CAZHDS010000149.1:0-8021 GCA_964531495.1 uncultured Ignavibacteriales bacterium | reverse complement strand
CTTGTCCGGATCATCCAGAAGGCTCTCCAATATCTCCGCATCCATCACAAGCGTATCGAGGTCATCTCGGATGGTTTCGAGATGAACATTGTCGTGGACTAGCTGGATGGTTTTGGCGCCTAGCGCGTGCCACAACAGCTTCCCGTTCCCGCTCGGCGGTTTGACTGATTCATATACCTGTGTGAGCCACCGATAGTCCTTGTCGTAGGGGTTTAGACATGGATCGGGTGATAGCGCCTCCCAGAGTCTTGAAAGCAACGAGTACTCGGCGGCGAACTTGTCCCGCGTTTCATTGCTTGGCAGGCAATCTTGGGCGGCGATCAAACCTTCATAGCCGCCAACGCTGCGATCTACACCGGGAAAGAATGCAAGACACTTGGCAACCTGGCCCGGCAGGTCCTTTTTGAGCTCATCAAGGTTCGTAATTACACGAAGAACGGCCTTCTCATCGAAATCCAAGGCTTTGGCCACGTCGTCAAAAATACCCAGGTAATCGACAACCAGTCCGTGTGTCTTGTCGGGGTAAGGCCTGTTTGTCCGGCAAATGGCCTGGAGTAGATTGTGATCCTTCACCGGCTTATCCAGATACATCGCCTGGAGTATTGGTGCGTCAAAGCCGGTAAGCAGTTTTGCGGTAACAATCAATATCTTCAGGGGGTCAACCGGATCACGGTAACGATCAAGAAGCTTCTCTTCCTCGTCCTTACCGAGTTTCCATTCAGCATGCTCATCACCTTTGCCGCCGGGCGTGGACATCACAATAGCTGTCGCGTCGGGACCAAGAATCTCATCCAGCACTTTCTTGTAAAGGACACAACATTCACGATCGAAGGCAACCACCTGTCCTTTGAAGCCATTCGGTTCCACCTTCTCTGTGTAGTGTTCTGCAATATGATTGCAGATAGCCTGGACTCTTTCCGGCGCTTTAATCAGGATGGCCATCTTGGCCGCACGCTTGGCCAGATCATCACGGTCTTGTTCGCTGAGTTCCCCCGTGATCTTCTCGTAAGCTTCGTCTATAGCTTCTTTGTTGATGTGGAGCTTCACGTCCACAGCCTCAAAATGGAGGGGGAGCGTTGCCTTGTCCCTGATGGAATCCTGGAAGGAATAGCGGCTCATGTAGCCCTGTTCATCTTCCTCCGCGCCAAATGCCCAGAACGTGTTGCGATCACGCTTGTTTATGGGTGTACCAGTAAGACCAAACAGAAAAGCATTCGGAAGCGCCTCACGCATTTGACGGCCAAGATCACCTTCTTGGGTGCGGTGCGCCTCGTCCACCATAACGATGATATTTGAACGATCATTGAGACAGCCCTTAGCTTCGCCGAACTTATGAATCGTTGTGATAATGATCTTGCGTGCATCCTGACCAAGCAGACGCTGTAGTTCCTGTCTGTCCGTTGCTCCGACCATGTTGGGGATATCGGCCGCGTTGAATGTGGAGGTGATCTGAGTGTCCAAGTCAATGCGGTCCACGACAATCATTACGGTCGGGTTCTTGAGTTTGGGATGCATACGTAGCTTCTGAGAAGCGAAGACCATTAACAGTGACTTACCTGAGCCCTGAAAATGCCAGATCAGCCCCTTTTTCGGGTAACCGGCACAAACGCGCTGAACAATCAGATTCGCCGCCTCGTACTGCTGGTAGCGGCATATGATCTTGATTCGGCGATGTTTCTTGTCTGTCGCAAACACAGTGAAGTTCTGAAGGATGTCGAGAATGACTTCGGGACGTAGCATTGACTTTGCTGAACGTTGGACATCTGCAAGACTGCCTTCTGACTTGTTGGCCGGATCATGCCAGGGCCCCCAGATTTCTATTGGCATCCTGATAGAACCGTATCTGAAGCATTTGCCCTCGGTAGCAAACGAGAAGATGTTCGGTACAAACATCTGCGGAACGCTCTGCTCGTACCCATTGTGAATATCGCTAGCACCATCAACCCACGTTACCGCCGGGCGGACCGGCGTTTTCGCCTCGCCGACGACAACCGGAATACCGTTTATCAGAAGTACTATGTCGAACCGTTTGCCGCCTTCTTTTACCGGGTAGACCCATTGACTGGTAACCGTGTACTCATTATTGTTCAGGTTCTCGAAATCAATGAGGCGAACCTGAGTATGTTCACCCTTTTCGCCGAACGGCATGGACTTCTCGCCGCGTAACCATTCGGAAAACATCTCGTTGGCCCGGACAAGGCCTTCGCTCTGCACAGAAAGCGGTATAGTTCGGAAGCGGTAGAGCACTTCATCAGCGCGATCAGGTTGAGCTTTGATTTCGGGATTTAGGCGGATCAGAGCGTAACGGAGGTATTGTTCGACAAACACATCCGAATGCTGCCTCGGCAAATCCTCGGCAGGCACAAACTGCCACCCCTTGATGTCCCCTGCATAGAGCTGAGAAGGATCCGGAGTTTCTCGTATCGCACCAGATTTGCCGGACAAGGTGTCCAACACCATCTGTTCAACTGTGTTTTCTTCGTTAAATGTCATATCAATCCTCTATCCGGAGAAATTCGACACATTCAAGAAAGCCTCCCCCGTTTGTGCTGCGTGTCTCCAGATTCGTTGAATCACTTCCTGCAAAGTCATAATTCCAGGTAGAATCGCATTGTATATGTGCGAATAATCCATGAGCAGCATAGGGGTGCGATCGCGGGATGCTGTCTTAATAGCCCCCGAATTGAAGCCTGCCATCGAGACCATAATCCCCATTGTGTTGTCGGCTTTTGTTCCTATCTTGCTCAGAAATATATCGATGTCAGATGACCCTATCTGTTCCGAGGTAAACTTTGTCTCGACGAGAAAAGTGGTCCCATCGAGTGTTATGGAGCCGTCAATTTGTCGCCCATCGGGATCTCTGTATGGCGGGCGGGAGGACAGCTCTGCATAGGCAACAAGCTCATAAAACCACTTCTCAAAAGCATAACCGCCATCAGGTGTGCCTTGTTGTGGAATAAGTCCGGCCAATTGGTTTCCCAGCTTCTCCAGGTTCTGCTGAGATGACAGCTTCTGTTCACGCTCTTTAGCAGCCTTCTGGCGAATCTCTTTAGTAGCCGCTTCTTCACGAACTTGCTGGTTTAACGTGTCAACCTCCGCACGGAGGCGCTCAACCGCTTTGAATGCACTTGAGATCTTGTCGGAAGAATCCTCCCAGTTTTCAAGGTCTGGGAAGTGCTTCATTTCTGCAAGAGAGCGGGCCATGGCCAAAATGACCGAATAGCCCTTGTTATCTTGAATGCTCACCAATGCATAGAAGAGACGTGTGAGGTAATTGCGCTTGGATTCGTCTTCGGACCATGAAGCCAGTTGGCTTTCGGAGATCTTGTGTTGTCGAAGAAACGAACGCAAAGCCTGCCTGCGCCAAAAGGCCTTAAGGCAAGCATCCTGTGTCAATTCTATGAAATGTGAAGCAAGCTTCTTCATCATAACCATGTTGATCGAGCTCCAATCCCTTTTTCAATCTTGTTTAAAGCTCTCATTCTTCCTGTTCGTCCTTGTGTTCAGTAATGATACGATCGGCTTCCCTTTCGTATGACTCAGCAAGGCTTCTCATGGTATCTGCCAATCTGTGGTAGCCTGCCTTTTCAGCATTTTCGGCCTTTGTCTTGTATTGCTCGGCTAACGCCTTTTCTGGCGCGCCAGTTGGATCAACCCAGTGAACGCCGCGCGAATTGAACACTCCTGTTCGGAAACCAGAACGCATTTCCTCGGCATTCTTTGAGTTAAGAGCGTCAGCCACAGCCTCGTTGATCCACAGGCCATTAGGATCGGGAGGAGTGAATATTAGAACATGTCCCAGCTGCGACAGGGCTACCTCAAGATGACCAGTCTTCTCGCATAACGCCTTCACTTCCTTCAGCCATTTCTCGAACGCATCAGTGGAGAATGTATCATCGGACTGTGTGCCGGGAGGCGTCTTCCATTCGTGAAGGAGTCGGTAAGCATGTGAGGCCAGGTGCTTCTCACGTTCTGTGGGTTCGCGTTCTTCCTTCTTCTCATGACGAGAACGGAAGATGATACGGATGACCTCGCAAAAGAATTGCGAGTCGGCAGCAAGTCTATGCTCAATCAGCTTTGGCGTAGCACCCCGATGGCCATCCAGAGCCGCCAAGTAAGCCCACTCGACACGGAAAAGGGCATCTTGGTCTGTGTTAGGATCATCCTGCAGTGCCTTGATGAGCTCTACGCATTCGTAGACGGCATGAGAGTTTGGCGTCTCTTCTGAATTCACAGCAGCGAGGAGGGCATCGACTGTTCGCTTGTGATCCAGAGGTCGCTTGTCGTGTCGTGATGCGTTCAGGCAGTCGATAGCGGCATAGGGGCGACCGTGTTCCAGTAGCTTGTCAATGGCAGTCTTGTAGTCGTCTCTTGCTTGAAATGAGTTGAAATGAACGCTCTTCCAATAAACGGCTTCATTCCTCCCAAGGACGGTCGCTACCCGCTTCCAAGCCTCTGGACAGAAAGGCAAGCTTCGGAAGAAGACGCTCTGCTGTTCTATGGTCCACTCAGGCGACACAACTTGGTCAACCCAATCCCATTCCGCCTGCCAGCGGCGCGCCCATACATAACTGCGGATGAAGCCGGATATTTTTTCATCCTCGCTGTCCAAAAGCTCAGGGAGGAGAGCATCATCTTCCTTTTTTTTCGCAATAACACCGAATGCTGCACCCACTTGTGGAGCAGACTCGACGGCCTGCACAAACTGGAGCACGGCTTCAATACCACCTTCTTCATAGATAACGCCGATCGCTTTCTGGCGACGCTCTTCTAGCTTCTTCTCCTTCTCCTTCCAGTCATCACCTTCATCCTCATCGTATAGATCGAAATCACGTCCATTAAATATGCGTTGATACAGATTCAGAGGCTCCTTTGGAGCCAACTTCGCTGTTACACCATCGATGCGCTTGAGTATCTCCTCTTGCAAGGCCCAGTCCGCATCTGCATAGCGGCGGTGTCTCGCAGTAAACTCAACCAGAGCAGACCATAGGCTTGTCCGCTGTTTCTCAGGCAACTCTGCCATGTCGTCGGATGCAAGATGTTCAAGTAGCTTATCGAAAATTGGCGGTGGCAGCGTATCCAGGGCCTTCACGAGTACCTCAAACCGGGCAGTATCCTTCTGGGCCATTTCAAGGGCTAGCTCTGCGTAACATGACACCTGCTCCCAGTATTCCTTCCGCGGTATCCCATCCTTGAGATGATCTTCCGGTATCTCGTGTCGCCAACGCGGCTTGTGGCTTCCTGATGTCATCTGGTGCTGACTAGGCAGCAATTTGAGGATTGTTGCCCATGCACTTGTCGGGACTTCTTTCACCACCGTGCGTATTGCCGTCTGCCTTTTCTCAACAGATGCCAGAGTCTGCGGGTGCCAGGGCAAGAATATCGTTGTGAGTGAATTGGCAGGACGATTTGACCAATTGCCTCCCGGATCAATCACACTCAACTCAGCAAGAATCACAGCAACGCGGGTGAGATAACGCTCGTCCCAGGCAAGCGTTTCTAACGCCCACAGCAGTCCCGTCATGTAATTGTTGCCCATGACGCTGTTGCCTTCCTCTGCGAATACCTGACAGAACGGGCATGGATCGGCCTGAATGCTCCTCTCCACAGCAGACAAAAACTCGTTCGGCGCTGCTTCAGCCAGGAGCGGAAGAAGATTGTTCAAGCTAGCCCATAAGACCCAGTCTACTTCGGCCAACACCTCCCTGACAGCCAGCAGGGCTTCTGTTTCTGCTTTGCCGTCTGAGCAATTTGAGAAAACCTCCGGCTTGCCGCCCATTACGGCAAGCGTATCCGCTATGCCTTGCCTGAGAGTTCCCGAATGTGCCATTACCTTGCCCTTGATGTTTGCCATGTAACGCTCGTCAGGTGGCAATTCGAAGCGGGGATCGCGTTCGGACAGGACTTCCACTGCCACACCCCTGAAAGATTCAAGGTCGGAATCAAGAACAATTCTTCCAAGCGTGTTCCACACGTCCGGCCGGTTTTTAGATGACCATACGCCATTCCTAAGAGAAAGCGGAACATCAGGATCTTGTAGTGTACGCCGTATTGATTCTATCCACTCGTCTTCGGTCCTATTTGACAGCTTGGTGCCAACTTGTCTGTCGCCAGGGGTGGTGTCATTCCATCCTCCCATGAGAAAAGCCCTGCCCAGGTCAGGCGCATACTCTTTTTGGCTCCAATCTGTTGCTGCCTGTCGACTGCGTTTCTCGGCAATCTCGGTGGGCATAGCGATCCCAGCACGCGACAGGAACTTCGTTCTGATTTCCTCCGGAATGGAATCACCAGTGATTGCGCCCTCGTTCTGATTCTCCGTCTGAACCATGTTGATAATCTGCGCCCATGTTCCTGCCTCATCGCCCTTTGTGTATTGAGTAATTAGCGAACCTATTACCGACTGGATGAATCCTGACTCCAGATCGAGGTCAACCTCAAGAAGGTAAAACTGTTTGAGAAACTCCCACAGTTGGTCATCAGAAAGAGCCGTCCTGCCGTTAGCCCGTTTCAGGCATTCACAAAGGACTGCCAGTTTCTCTTTCTTGGTCTTACTGCTGAACTTTGTCTGACCAACTTTCTCAAGGAAATCCAGAGCACTCTCTGAATGACGTGCCCATTCAAGAATTGTTCTGACTTCAGCATCCGTAGCACTCAGCGGCCCCGTAATCAGTGCTATCTTATCGAGGTCCTTATTGAACAGACTGGCTTTGTTGTAGTCTGTCCAAGCCGCATCAATGACCTCTTTGAATACGCGGTTCTTCATTGTTATCGAAATGGAATGCTTCACTTGAGCAAGGAGTTTGGCCTCTCTCCTGCTGGCCGGGTCTTTCGCAAACACGATCAAGTCATCCGTGTCATATCCTACACGTTTGCCCTGTAGCTTGATCTTTTGTATCGGCCACTGTGGCAGACAGGGAGCGAAGCCGCCTGTGAGCATGAGCACCGTAAACGCAGCTTGTACACGTGTCTCGAAGATGGTGCCGCCACCACCTGTCGAGAACGGGTTGCTAAGCTGTTTGTTGCTGGGGGTCATATCAGAAAGACCTCATTGATAAGCATACGCTGCAATGTGATGCTGCGAAGAGCGTGGTGAAAAAGCGAGCGCTTGCACTCGTCAACTTGTTGCATTCTTGAGACGAACTGATTCTGGGCCTTCAAAGACGGCAGTTGCACTACAATTGTCTTCAGATTCGACACATTGATTCGGTAACGTGTGGTTCCCTGCGTGATGCGATGGATTTCTCTACGTGCGAAAGGGCTATTCAGAAAATAGCACAGAAACTCGCTGCTGATCTTCGCAGTGTTCGGCCGCAAACAGAAGCAGTCAGCTTTGTTGACAGCTTGTCCGAGACTTGGTGGAACAACGCATGTTCGCCCCACAGGATGGATTTCATCGCCGAGGCCAGCGACCAGCACATCACCGGCACACAAAGAGTACCGTACAAGCTCTTGGTAATACTTCTGGGAAATGAACACTCTGTCGTCGTCCACGAATGTCAGAGGCTCAATGTTCTGAAGTCGAACAACACGGACCCCATCGGTAGAATAATGTTCAGTCTTGAGCTTCGACCCGAATGGCCCGTCAGAGGCATAGACCAGAATATCTCCAAGGATCACCCGATGCCAATTCCCGCGAGACAGTTCTGCAAGCAAGCTGCCCCTCGCATCACAAAGTACATCCTGCGACTTCTGCCACTTCTCCACCGCCTCATCCGCTGCCCAAAGAATTTCGGCAATGCGTTTCTGCTCTTCGATTGGCGGGAGGGGGAATTCAAAATCTTTCAGCGCCTTCCAGCTTGTTCTAGGGGATAATGACCCAGCGGAGGTCCCAAGGGCGTGATTAAAGAACGTCTCAGTCTGGCAGAGGAACGGCAGCAACTCCGGCAGAAGTTGCTTCGAATCTTTGGGTTCAAAGGTCAGAATATCACCAGAACAAATTCCTTCGAATTCGGCAAATGCAACCTTGCGTTGATAGGCTCGTCTCTTCCCGAACAGTGTTTGACCTGGCACAAACTTGCGAC
>CAZHDS010000148.1:0-8082 GCA_964531495.1 uncultured Ignavibacteriales bacterium | reverse complement strand
GCGGCTTCGTCCGCTCAAACTTCGCCTTCGCCATAGCCTCTGACTACCTCCGTTACCTTATTAACAGCCCAGAACCAGGATTGAACTGGTGACCTCATCCTTACCAAGGATGTGCTCTACCTACTGAGCTATCTGGGCTTAGCGCAAACTCACATTTTTCTTTTTGGGCCCAAAAAAAGGCCCACTGCACCGTATGGGCAAGCCCCAGTATATAGGCGCACAGAAACTTATGTCAAGCGGTTTTCTCCCCCCGCCGCAAAAAAGATCCGCCTGGGCACAACTATTTTTGCTTGAAATCAGATCGAGAAAAAAGCTGTGGACCCAAAAAATCGGTCCACCATCTGGACCGGAGCTACAAACCGCCTGTACAGGGCCTCACCACGTCACGGATATCGGCTTTCCGTAAGAGTTATGTCCGAAAAGAAGGTGGTGAGGCGGCTATATATAGTCTCCTTGATGATACCAAGTGTATTGGGTGCCGTCCCAGTAGATGATAGCGCTAGCCGATTCCGCCTTCTCCACGAAAATCGCCTCACCTAACAAGACGGGAGGCGGTCCTTCGGCCACGCCCTCCTCGACTGGCTCCCATCTCTTAACCGCCCAATCGGTCATCCAGTAGAAGTTATCTCCACCATTACCAACAGCTTCGCCCGCCCCCAGAACAAAGTAATCTCTGCTATGATAGTGGAATACGATGATGCCGAGTTTCTCGGAGGCTTTGTCAGAGACGAGTAGCGCTATATCGGCTTCGCTATCTCCGTCGAAATCGCCCCTCAGATAGCAGGGATTGATATGGAATGAGAACTCATACTTCTCGCCTAGGCCGCTATCCTTGAACTCGATCCGTACCCACTGCGGCACATTCAACTCCCTTAGGAATTGGGCGTAATCGAATGCGGCCATTGTGGATGCGCTGAGGAGTGTCGATAGGACGGCCAACATTACCCTCGCATTTATCATGGACTCACCCTTCTTGAATGGCTCAGAAGAAAAGCGGGAGACGAGGTTCGAACTCGCGACCAACAGCTTGGAAGGCTGTGACTCTACCAACTGAGTTACTCCCGCTTAAGCACCGAGAAACTATCGTCTTGTAGCCTCAATGGCAAGTGTTTTTTGCCTTGATGTGGCGTCAAGACTCGCTCTGAGGCGATTTGCCCCAATGGAGCTTGCGCGTAAGCACTTCGTAAAAGGAGGTGTGACGGAATTTTATCAGTTTGACCGAGTAGTCGGCCCGTGTGACAATGACCTTGTCGGTGTCCATCAGCGGCGCCGTAACCTGACCGTCGAGGGTCAACCCGGCCACGCCGTGCTGGCTGTGGATCCGCAACTCGAGAATCTCGTCGGCCGGAAAGACAATCGGCCTGGTAGAAAGTGAAAACGACGAAATTGGCGAAGCTACAATAGCCTGGACTCCCGGATGCACGATCGGTCCACCAGCGGCCAATGAGTATGCTGTGGAACCGGTGGGAGTGGCCAGAATCAATCCGTCCGCCCGGAAAGTAACCACCTTTTCATCGTTCACCAGAAGAGTAATGTCGATTAGACGGGAGATGGGGCCGTTATCGATGACGACATCATTCAGCGCATACGGGCTATTCAGCTTGGCTTTGCCGTCAATAGTAGCCTTCAGAACCATGCGCTCCTCGATCTGATAGTCGCCGGAGACGATATCGTGGAGGGCTTCCCGAAGCTGATGCGGCTGCAATTGAGTGAGAAAGCCGAGCGAGCCGAGATTTATCCCCAGAACGGGCGTATTGACCGGTCCCGCTGCACGGCAAGAAGCCAGCATCGTGCCGTCTCCCCCCATCGAGATGAGAATATCGACAGTATCGGCCAGACTGCAAAGTGAGGCGCTGGGCAGCTCGCTGTCGGCCGTCTCGGCCAGATCGTCGCAGAGAATCAGGTCGTTGGGGGTGTCCGCGACCAGGGCCGTCAGCAAATCAATGGCCTCCTGAGCGCCCTTCCTCTTGAGATTCGCAATCAAGCCAAAACGCATTACTTTTCCCACTCGCTGCCGCTGGCTCTGGCCAGAGGCTCTTTTTCGACAGCGTCAGTGCGGCCGTTTTTGCGCATCACCAATCGCTTGAAGAACCCTTGATCGTCCTCGGCGGACTTGGACGTCAGCGCCATGATCGAGTTCGCGACGCCCTCAGCATCAAGGCCAACATCCCGAAGCAGAAGGCTCCGATTGCCATGCGTAACGAATTCATCCGGGAGACTGAGGCCCTTGAATTGGCCCGAGAAGCCAGCTTCAAGCAGATGGCTGGCGATCGCCTGGCCGAAACCACCCCGCTTGATATTTTCCTCAATAGTCACAATTGTCCGGCACTCGGTCTGGACCTTCTTCAGCATGGCCAAATCCAGGGGGCGAACAAACCGGGCGTTGATCACCCAGAGATCGACGCCCTTCTTGAGCAAGATCTCGCGGGCCCGCAGCGCTGTATCGACCATGGTGCCCACGGCCAGCGCGGCGACTGGTGCCGGCTGACCCAGCTCCTCCCAGGTACCCCAGTCGATAGTCTGGATCTCATCGGCCATGGCCGTCGGAGTGTTCGCGCGCGGATACCTTATTGCCACCGGGCCGGTCAAATCATTCTCAATGGTCCAGTGCAACATCGCCCGCAATTCGTTTCCATCGCGAGGGACGGCCAGAGTGAGGCCGGGAGCAGTGGCCATATAGGAGAGGTCAAAAACACCGTGATGAGTCGGACCGTCGTCACCGACCAAGCCGCCTCGATCCATGCAAAACACCACCGGCAGTTTCTGCAAGGCGATATCGTGTATTACCTGGTCGTAGGCGCGCTGCATGAAGGTCGAGTAGACCACTATATAAGGTCGTTGTCCGCCGACGGCCAGCCCACCAGCCAGGCAATTGGCGTGGCCCTCGGCAATACCGACATCTATCAGCCGATCCGGGAACTCCGTGGCGAACTTGACCAAACCGGTACCGGCGGTCATGGCCGCTGTGATTGCTACGACCCGTTTGTCCTTGTGACCCAGCTCGACTATCGCGTCTCCAAACACCTTCGTGTATGAAGGCAATCCTGGAGTTGTCGCGGCCGGTTTGCCTGTAACCTTGTCGAACGCTCCCACACCGTGAAATTGACCAGGGTTGCTTTCGGCCGGTCCGAAGCCCTTCCCCTTGACGGTGGCAACATGCAACATCAGCGGCCCGGAGAGATTCTTGATCCGCTCCAGCGTCTTTATAACCAGCGACAAATCGTGGCCATCAATGGGGCCAAAATACCTGAAGCCAAGTTTCTGGAACAGCATGCCAGGCACGAGCAGCGAGTTTATCGAATGCTCAAGGTTGGCGATGGTCTTGCGAATCTGCTCGCGCCGTTTAAAACGGCCCGTCAACTCCCAGACCTCGTTGCGCAAGCGATTGAATTTTTCGTCGGTCATAATACCAGTAAGGTATTTCGACAAGGCCCCGACGTTTTTTGAAATGGACCAGGTATTGTCGTTGAGGACGACCAGCAGGTCCTTTTTGGCCGAGCCAGCGTGGTTCAAGCCTTCGAAGGCGAGACCGCCGGTCATCGATCCATCACCGATGATAGCCATCACTTTGTGATCCCGACCAGCCTGGTCACGAGCACAAGCCAAGCCAAGGGCAGCCGATATTGAGGTCGAGGCATGCCCGGCACCATAGTGATCGTATTCTGACTCGGTCCGCTTGGTGAACCCGGCCAAACCGCCATGCTGACGGATAGTATCGAATGTGTCCCGTCTCCCGGTCAGAAGCTTGTGAGCATAAACTTGATGACTCACATCCCATACAATCTGGTCCTGCGGCAGATCGAAGACGTAGTGCAAGGCAATAGTGAGCTCGACCGCACCCAAATTCGTGGCCAAGTGGCCACCTGTGTGCGAAACGGTTGAGATTATCTTCTGCCTGATTTCAGCAGCCAACTCGATCATTTGTTCGCCGTCGAGCTTCTTGAGATCGGCCGGAGACTCGATACCTGAAAGATGTTTCATAACATTATCAACCACAGTAGAGCCTCAACGGTTTCGCCGACCTATATAATCTGCAATATAGCCCAGCATACTGTCATGCTGATCACCCAAAACTGCCACCGCATCGTGGATGAGCTGGCTTGCTTCCTTACGGGCCTGCTCCAAGCCCACCGCGGCGGGATAGGTGGCTTTGTCGTTTCTACAATCCGAGCCGACTTGCTTTCCCAACAACTTCTGGTCGCCCTCAATATCAAGGATATCGTCCACGATCTGGAAGGCCAGGCCAATCTTCTCGCCATAGACCGCCAGCCGAGCCAGCGTAGCAGTATCGGCTCCGGCCAGAATACCGCCGATCTTGACGGCACAACGGATCAATGCCGCCGTTTTGCGAGCGTGAATGTACAAAATCGATTCCTGATCGATGACTTGCCCCTCGGCTGCCATATCGGCCATCTGTCCGCCGATCATGCCCTGGGTGCCAACGGCGTGGGCAAGCTCGGTCACTGTTGCCACTGAGCCGGTTCTAGCCAGGAGATCGAAGGCAACCACGTGCAGCGCATCGCCAGCCAAGACGGCCACTGCTTCGCCGTATTTTTTGTGACAAGTGGGCAGCCCCCGGCGGAGGTCGTCATCGTCCATGCATGGTAAATCGTCGTGGATCAGCGAATAAGTGTGAACTACCTCCAGCGCCACCATGGCAAAGTGCAGCGGTAGATCCTGGCCCTCGGCTTCACCCTGACAGTACTCGTAAGACGCCAGAGCTAAAATCGGACGAAGGCGCTTGCCTCCCGCCAGAACCGAATAGCGCATGGCCTCATGCAAAATCTTCGGCTCCTGGTCAACAGACGGCAGATAGCGATCGAGCAATCGCTCGGTCAGCTCGCGGCCTTGCAACAGACGGGCTTTGCTATCGAGGGTCATGAGTGACATCAGGCCTGAGCCTCCTCCTCAAAGTCCTCTTCCACCGCAACACTGTTCTTCTGGGCGATAATCTTGATCTTCTTTTCGGCGGCGCTCAGTTTCTTGTGGCACTCTTTGGCGAGCGAAAGCCCCTCACCGTACAAGTCGATCGACTGTTCAAGCGAGGTCTCCCCCGATTCGAGCTGGCTTGTGATTTCCTCGAGGCGGCTCAGGGCAGATTCAAAGTCTTCAGGCTTCTTCTTTGGGGCTGGCATTACGTTTCCTGTTCCCAATTTTCTCCACAAATGACACGACGTGACCATCGCAAAGGATGGTCTCCATCCGATCGCCCGGGGTGATCTCATTGATCGACTTGAGGACTCTCTCCGATGGCAAACGGCGGCTGACTGAGTAGCCGCGCGCCAGAATTCTCAGCGGAGACAACGCCTCGAGTCGAGCTGCCGTCAAAGATAACCGGTTTTTGTGCTTTTCAAAACTGTTTTTGCCCGCGCTGGACAAGCGCGACACCAGGTTATCTCGTTGCTGCTGCCTCTGTCTCACCATATCCTGCGGCCGGGCAAAGACCGGCCGGCTGATCAAAGCAGCCAGTTCCCGACGGGCCTGCCGAACCTGACCGCCGAGGTAGCCGGTCTGCGATCTCTGGTGGCCATCGACAAGATCGAGGTACTCGGACCGGGACCAAACTGCCAGCTCCGCCGCCGCAGATGGTGTCGGTGCCCTCAGATCAGCCGCAAGATCGGCTAGCGTCGTGTCCACTTCGTGCCCCACCGCCGAGATAACTGGGATTCGCGAAGCAACGATGGCGCGCACACTGATCTCAGTATTGAAACACCAGAGATCTTCGAGCGAACCGCCGCCTCGACCAACTATAAGAAGATCGATATCGGAGCGCGTATTGAAATACTCGATCCCGGCCGCGATAGTCTTCTCGGCGCCATCCCCTTGCACCGTCGCCGGGTAAATCACCAGCTCTACCTGATTGTTACGTCTTCGGGCGATCTGGATGATGTCACGCAAAGCCGCTCCGGTCGGTGAGGTGACAATTCCAATTCGGCGGGCAAAACGAGGCAACCGCTGTTTGCGCTCGGGTGAGAATAGCCCCTCCTGCGTCAACTTCTCATGCAGTTGGCGGAAGGCGAGTTCCAGTTCCCCCATTCCGACTGGCAGCAGGCGACGACAGTTGAGCTGGTAAGCGCCACCCTTCTCGTAGACCGTGATATCGCCGCCAGCCAGAACTTTCTGGCCGTCCTCGGGCGTGAAGCGAAGATGTTCACCGACCGAACGCCAAATCGTTACCTTCAGGACAGCCTTATCGTCCTTGAGGTTCAGATAGCGGTGCCCCGAGGAGTGATGCACGTAGTTCGAGATCTCCCCCTCAATCCAGATCGACTTGAAGGATGACTCCAGATTGTCCTTGATCATCCGGGTGATGGCGGATACGGTGTACGCCTTCGGCTTTTCCATGGGGCAGTATAGGTTCTCCTCTCAACGCGGGGCAATAACAAAAGGGGATAGACGGCCTATGAATTGAGGCTCTTCAGGATCGCTTCGGCCAGCTGCTCGTTGATGCCCTTGAGGCGGGTCAATTCGTCCACGGTGGCCTCTTTGATTTTCTTCACGGAGCCAAACTCCTTCAGAAGCGATTGCCGTCGGGCCGGGCCAACTCCTGGAATATCATCCAAGCGGGACTTGATCGTTCGTTTCTTGCGGACATTGCGATTGTAGCTGATAGCGAATCTGTGGGCCTCATCCCGAACCTGTTTCAGTAGATAAAGAGCGGGTGACCGGCGATCAATCGTGATGGCCGCTGAAATGCCCGGCAGAAAGACCTCTTCGAGACGTTTGGCGAGCCCGATGATCAACTGATCGTTGAGGCCATGGACCTTGAGCTCGGCCACGGCTGACGATAGCTGTCCTTTGCCGCCATCGACGACGACCAGATCGGGCAGCTCCTGTTTCTCCTTGAGGCGACGATGGAAATACCGGCCGATGACTTCGCGCATCATGGCGAAATCATCCTGCCCCGACACACCCTTGATCTTGAAGTGGCGGTACTGCGTCTTCTTGGGACGGGCGTTCTCGAAGAAGACGCACGATCCGACCGTATCCGATTCACCCGTATTGGAAATGTCAAAACAGACAATGGTCCGGGGAGATTTGCTCAAGCCGAGAGCATCTTTCAGGGAGCTTACCATCTTGCTGACCCGCTCCGTGTAGCCTCGCTTCTGGATAAGCAATTCATCGAGCAGCAGCCGAGCATTGGCGGCCGCTAGATCGACCAGACGAACCTTCTCACCCCGCTTGGGAACGACGACCAACACCGGCGAGCCCTTAAGCTGCTTCAACCAGCGAGCAATGAGCGCCCGATCGGGAAGATCCGCCGGCAGGAAGACTTCCTCGGGCAGATTCGGCTGATTGTTGTAGTACTGCTTCAGAAATGTAACCAGCACATCTTCGCCGGAATCATCGACATCGGCGGTCAGCTGGAAGTCCTGCCGACCGATCAGAACCCCTTCGCGGAGCTGCATGACTACAGCGACTGCATCCGTCTCCTCACGGGCGATTGAGACAATGTCGCGATCGACTATTTCGCCCATGTCGACATTTTGGCTCTGCATGACTTTTCGAACCGCCTCGATCTGATCGCGCAATTCGATAGCCTCTTCGAACTCCATCGCCTCTGAGGCCGCCTCCATTTTCTCACCAAGGCGCTCGATTACCTCGCGAGTCTTGCCGGAAAGAACCAGAATGACAGACTCAACCGCCTGAGCGTACTCTTCCTTCGACTGCAAATCCTCACACGGCCCCCGGCATCTATCGATATAGTAGTCCAGACAGACTTTCTGCGGTTTGCCTTTGGGATGCGGGATAGTCAGGTTGCAGGTTCGGATCTTGAACATGTTGGTCAGGACAATCTGATCTTTATCACTGACGGTCTTAGTGCCCCGGATCTGAACAGGCTTAGCGTCAATGGCAGACATGTATCGGAAGACAATTTGCAGACAAGTGTCCAGGAACTGTTGGACCGGTTTCTAAATGAAGGCCGATCCCTGGCTGTTATCCCTGAAGGGCCCTATTGTGCCCCTGTCACACAGGGCCCGGGGGCTGAAGCAGCAGAATCGGGAAACTGAATGAAACGCCAAAACGGCCTTTGATAGCCTGATCCGGAGCGAGCATAGTGCTGATGGACCAAATCTTTAG
>CAZHDS010000147.1:0-8167 GCA_964531495.1 uncultured Ignavibacteriales bacterium | reverse complement strand
GACCGAGGATATGAAGCAGCAAGTCGCCGAGATCTTCGGATCAATCGCTGACTCCCTGGGCGCGACCGAATATCCGGACGCATCACCTCGAGAGCCGCTCGATCCCCCGGTCGTGAGCATCTTCGATACCGTCGCCAATGTTACAACCACTAGCATCAGCGTTTCTATCGATGCTCCCGCTATCACAGACTCCGCCTACTACGCCTTCGATCTGTTGGTGCAGTATTTGGCTATGGATGACGTATCTCCCCTAACGCGAGCCTTGAATTCAGGCGATACGCCGCTGGCCACATCGGTTGGGGTTAGCCTTTCGCCTTACGAAGGTTTCTCACGCCTGGATATCTCAATTGAGACGGACGAAGCTGAGCAGAGGGATGAGATCGTCGCGACCACGATGGCAACGCTGGCCGGAATGAGCCGCGAAGTAGCTTCGCCGGAGACAATCGAGGGCATCAAGACCAGTGTCAAAACGGCGGATATCTACTACGCCGAGAAACTGCACTACTATGCCTTCATTATTGCGCCTCAGATGTTGGTTGGCGGCTGGGACTTCGTCCAGTCGTACGCCGAGCGCCTGGAAGCTGTCACTTGGGCTGATTGCCAGAATGGGGCCGAGCGGTGGCTGAACAATCCGTCGTATATAGTAAGCACGGTGCGACCGCCCGCCGACTCTAGTGCGGTTCTATATGAACCCGAGTCCATGACGACCGAGGTAGTGACCGCATATTTCGATACCGCCACTTTCGCCCAGTACGATCTGACCGTTGGCCACCCGCTTGCTTTCCCTGCCACTGACTCCGTCAGTCTGGAGCTGGCGGACGAAGCCACTTATCATCGCCAGGTACTGGCCAATGGCCTGACTGTGATCGTCAAGTCCAGCCCGGACAGCCGGGTCTTTGCCATGAATGTTCTGGGCAAGAACCGCACTCTCAACGAGCCCGCGGGCATGGCCGGTATCACCGATTTTGTCAATCACATGATCGAAAAGGGAACTCACACCCGCGATGCCGCTGAGCTATCGCGCGATCTTGCCCGGATCGGCGCCAATGTGACCCTCTATGACAACCCTTGGATTCCGTATGATGATCGTTACACGACGCGGCGTTTTTCATTCATGAAGTTCGAGACGATTGAGCAGTATGCGCCGAAAGGCTTCTTCCTCTTCGCCGACATGATTCTCAACCCAGCCTTTGACTCAGCGGAAGTCGAAAACGTCCGTCGTTCGCTGATGGGATCACTCGGCCGCAGCTCCACCGCCCCCCGTGACGTCGCCCGCCAGGTGTTTTATGATGCCCTCTTTGAGGGCGGTGAATCGTCTCAGAGTTACAGTCGCCCCATGTCCGGCGAATCTCGCACAATTGGTGCCATCGCCCGCGATGATTTGCGTGAGCACCATCGTCGATTCTACGATCCCTCCAACATGATCATCGCCATCGGTACTTCGCGCCCGGTTGACGAAATCATCGGCTGGGCGGAGCAAGCTTTCGGGCGACTGGCCGCCATCGATGACCCGTACGTGCCGGCTGAGGTATCACCATCACAGTCGCTTGAAACCCGGGTCCTGCACACCGATCTCGAATCGGAGCAGACTACTATCTACATCGGAGGCCCTTTGCCCGGGGCCAACGCCGAGGATGCCGTCGCTATCCAAATCGCAGCGCGCGTGCTGTCCAACCGTCTCTACCGCAATCTGCGCGAGATTCAGGGACTGGCCTATTCGGTGGGAGCCGGGACCGGCTTTGATCGTGATTTCGGATACTTCTATAGTGTCATTGGGACCGGTTGGGAGAACTATCAGACCGCGGTCGACGGCATCATTCTTGAGATCGACAAACTCAGACTCGATGGCCCGACATTCGAGGAGCTCAATGGCGCTCGTAATTCGATCTGGGGGCAGTTGTCTTCGGCTCGTCTTTCGCGGATCAATCAGGCGTACTATCTGGCCGTCGATGAATATCTTGGCCGAGCCCTGGGATACGATCAAGTGTTTTTGGCGAGGTTGCAGGCGGTGACGCCGAATGACATCCGCCGCGTGGCGAGCCGCTATTTCCCGACTTCGGGCTACATCCTAACCTCAGCCGGGAAGAAGTAGGGGAGGGGATGATTCGGTTTGGGGTGATGCAGAATGTGATTGCAGCCCAAGCCGCATTCTGGTATTGTACTAGCAGAACACCTGTGCACCCAATCTATGGGTGGTCTTACTGAGGAACCACAATGTATCAATACGTAGAAGGAAACCTGTTTGAAACACCAGCTCAGACGCTGGTCAATACGGTTAACACAGTGGGAGCTATGGGCAAGGGCATAGCCAAGGAGTTCAAGAGGCTGTTCCCGGAGATGTTCGTCGAGTATCAGAAGCATTGTGAGTCGAAGGATCTTCGCGTAGGTTCTCTGTGGCTGTACCAAACACGCAACAAATGGGTGCTCAACTTTCCGACCAAGACACATTGGCGGCAACCGTCGAATATGGAGTATCTCGAAGCAGGACTCAAGACATTCGCAGCCCGCTATAATGAAATGCGCATTACATCTGTGGCCTTCCCACGACTTGGCTGTGGTAATGGGGAGCTGGACTGGTTGGGAGTCAGACCGCTGATGGATCGCTATCTAAGAAGATTGCCGATTGATATCTACGTATATGAGAAGAACATCCCGATCGCCCCAGAACATCAGAATCTGCGACAGATGCGAGAATGGCTACAGACGGAACCTTCATCATATCCATTTGCAGAGTTTCGTCGAGATCTGGAGAACCTCTTCAGTACGTCTGAGGAACTGCGGACCATTGATGGGGCCATCTACGTTGTGGAAGTCAGCGAGTCTGCCACCAAGATCACGCAAAATCGTGTAGATTCCACTATTCCATGGGAGGGCGATGAATTTTCTTACGGTTGGCTAAGTTTATGGCAGCTTATTCGTGACAAAGGAATCTGCACGGAGGATGACCTGAAACACCTTGGTTTCGATCTTCCCGAAGCTGTTGTCTCTTCCTTGTCAAAACTGAATTATCTGCAACAACTTGCTGTGAGGTCTGCTGGCTCAGCTTCCGTCGCCATACAACTGCGCCCCAGACCTATTCCCAAACCCGATTTGTTCAGCAACGCCAGCCAGAGACCCCAACCACCCCAGGTGATATGAGTGGATTCGCCACAGGTCAACCCGATTGTCGCAAAGCACATACGAAACCTCCGATTGCAGTTTCCACGGAGTCCTTGGCCTAGATTCCTTTATCACTTCTCCGACATAGAGAACGTCGTTTCGATCCTAGAGACTGGCAAGCTCCTATCAAGGAGTCGAGCAAAGACTCAGGGACTTCAGATAGTTGATAGCGCAGGGGCCGAAGTTCTTCGCCAGACACCGGACAAGTTCAAGGACTATGCCAGGCTCTACTTTCGGCCCAGGACACCGCCGCTGTACCGAATTGAGGGGTTTCGCCAAGATAGAAATCGGGATTCGAGGTTTGGTGCTCATTGTCCGGTGCCAGTATACTTAGTGTTTGACGCGGTTCGTGTACTGTCGCGACACGGAACCGAATTCAGCGATATGAACGTCGCTAGGACCGAGCGGACTTGCTTCAAAGATCCAATCGATTTGTCCCGGCTTGACTTCGACGCCATTTATCACCGTGGCGCATTCCCCACCATTGACAGGGAACGGATCATCGCCGCAAGGTGTGCTGAAGTGTTGGTTCTTGAGGAACTGCCTCTCGAGCGATTCCTGAAGAGCATTGTGTGTCGATCCAAGGCCGAGCGAGAGACACTCCTAAACATGCTAGCCACTGACCAGCGTAGCGCATTTGGTGATCGAGTCCATGTCTACCCCTTGTACTTCTATTGCGAGGGACACTTTGTGGACGATGTTGGACTGTCGAGCAAGGAGGCCGTGTTCAAGTACAAACAGACTCCAAGAGATGGAGATTTTGAGTACCGGTACGAACTCTGCTCAGTGGACCAGCAATCGAGCTTCGTCCAGAAGCACCGGAAGTTAGAATGGAAATTCGAACACCCTCGTGAGGACTATGAGGTCCGCCTCGACATAGACGGCCACATAGCCTACCTCGGACGATTCCGCGATCCTTCGAATCCATTCTGTTTTGAGTGACGAAGAGCGCAAGGGACTCCGGTCCATGTCTGCCAGCGCCCGATTATTTACTTCTCGTAAAGACTTTCCAGGCAGAACTTGTCTAAGAAGAATCGGTCCCTCCAAGTCGGATTCACAGAGTCCAGGAGGATTGCCTCGGCGGTGCCAAAATAGTAAAACGCGCCTCGGCGAAACTTGCTCAGGTCAATATTGGGCAAGGCAAACAGAGTTTCGGCGTAGTTCACTTCTGCCGCAGACCCCAAAGAAGTGAAGTCGGCCAAACTGCTGAAATCCTCGGTCGGCCTGTAACTCCGATCTCCGATTGTCGCTAGTACATACTCGGTGTGTCGCGCGACCCCTTCCGCCCATATTTGAAAGGAGAAGTAGCGATAATCATCCGAGCTCAGTATGCTCTCAAAACCCTTGCGCTGATTGAGGTACTCAGCAAGCTTCGATGCGAAGTCATCGCTTCCAATGGCGCCAATTGCTCCCGACAGTTTAGCGCAGAGCCGGGAAAAGGACTCAATTATCGGAGTGGAATCATAAGGAAAGTCATAATTTAACATCCACATGCCGGTCTTGTCTCCGCCTGATAGATCGAGGGACTCGACGGCGGAGTAGTAATCGGGAAGCCCATTCTGCAATTGATGGAAGTGTTCGTGAAGCAGAGTCAATACCCACCGGGTGGAGGTGTTGCTCGACGTGTTCTCCGGTTGCCCGATTACCACTGTCGAGAGATTGTCCAAGGCCGGGAAAGTCGCCAGGATGTTGGTCGGAAACTGCCTGTCCCGGTAGTAGATCTTACTTTGCAGTAGTGAATCATAGCTGATAAATTTGAAGTCATCTGTCGGCCATGGGTGACGAATCAAGAACTCATAATCGTTGGTTACAAGCAAGATCGCGAACGGGGTCTTGCTCCAATCTGTCCAGACGCTATCACCGATCTCATCTGCAATCCTGAAGGCCTCGGCGATTCTGATGCGATCATTTGTGGAAAGGCTTGGTGCCTCCGCGCCGGCTGACCTGACCGACCCACCTATGAGAACTGATGCCACTCCGACGACTATCATCAGCACGAAAGATCTGATACTCACTCTGTCTCCAAACGGCTTGCGGTTATCTACCATCACTCTGTGCTTCTACGGCTTCAACGGCACCGTGTTCCCCTTGATTGTTGCGGCCATAGGAAACGGCGAGCCTCAATCGAGACCCGCCGCGAAGAGCTTACAAAAGGCGACCAGCACCGCGTTCCCTACTTCCCCTTAAACTCAGGCGCACGCTTCTCCAAGAAGGCCGTCATCCCTTCCAGTTTGTCTGTGGAGCCACATACGGCACCAAAGTGAGCCTTTTCGAGATCACAACCGACTCCAAGCGGAGCCTCGATACCATAGTTGACCGCTTCCTTCGCCAACGATACTGCGATCGGTCCTTTGGTGCAAATCAACTTGGCCAGTTCTTTGGCCTTGTCCATCAACTCTTCGGGAGGATAAACTTCGTCGACCAGACCAATCCGATGAGCTTCCGTAGCGCCAATGATTGCGCCGGAGAGAATCAGGTGCATGGCCTTACCGCGTCCAACTAGTCGTGGCAGCCGCTGTGTGCCACCATAACCGGGGATGATGCCGAGATTGATTTCCGGCTGGCCCAGCTTGGCCTTCTCCGAGGCAAAACGAATATCGCAGGCCATGGCTAACTCACATCCGCCGCCCAATGCGAAACCGTTTATGGCCGCGATGACCGGGCGCGGGAAACGCTGGATTGAGTTCATCAGCCGCTGGCCGCGTGCAGCCGTGGCTTGTCCGCCCCCGATGTCCAGGTCTTTCAGTTCGTTGATATCGGCGCCGGCCACGAAGGCCTTGCCGGCACCCGTGATGATCAGGCAGCCGATACTGGTATCATCCCAGTACTTCCAAATGAGGGCTTGAAGTTCCTCAAGCGTCTCCCGGTTGAGGGCGTTCATCGCCTTTTCGCGATTGATCGAAATGATCAGAGTCTTACCATCGGTCTCAACCAATAGATTCTTGTAGTCGCTCATTCTGGTCCCATCCTTAAGTTGCACTTCATTATTTACTGATTCTCTTGCCAAAGAGAGGCAGCCTATAGTGGCTTGACCATGCGTACCATGCACAGGCCCTCGCCCATCTTTGACATCCCTAACAGGTCAAAGCCGGCCCTCAGATAACATCCCAGCGCCGCTTCGTCTGCCGAATGTAGATTCATAATAACCTTGGCTACACCCGGCCGGGCTGCGGCCCGGTTGTACAGCAACTCCAGCATTTTCGTGCCGTACCCTTGTGAGCGTTTGCAAGGTGTCACCAACAAGTGAGCGATCTCAACTGCCATCTCAAGGGGGCGACTCCACAACTCGCCATAGGCGACAGGGCGGTTAAGCTCCATCAAGATATAGGCGACTACGTTGATCCGTTGCCAGGTAGCGACGACGTCGTCGGGTGGTGGGAAATCCTTGCTCTGGCAGACATTGTAGTAAGTCTCTTCGCACTCCAGCCACGAACGGACGTCGCGCGAGTATTCTTCGTTGTAGGGAATCAAATCGGCCTTAATCCGGGTTGGCTCACTCATGTTCATCTCCGTATTGTTGGAATGAAGAATATAGGCAAATTTGCCTTCGTGAACAACAGTCCTGCTCCCTTTTTGCCTTCGGCAGGGTGACCTCTTTGCGTCGGCGGGTGCGGCCACGAGAGACTTGCCTGAACTGCCTCGACAGGGTTATATAGGGATCAGGAACAACAACAGACACAGGAGACGCAAAACAGATGATAGATTTCTCGCTAACGGAGAACCAGCTCGCCGTACGTGACATGGCCCGTGAAGTGGCGAAGAAGGTCATTATTCCTGACATCGCTGAGTTCGATCGGGCCCAGAAACCAAACCCGGCCCTGATTCCAGCCCTGGCCAAAGCCAATCTGCTCGGCTTTTGCATCCCGGAGCAGTACGGTGGTTTGGGCATGGATTACATTTCGCTCGGTCTGGCCTCCGAAGAACTGGAGTATGGCGACACCGCCGCCCGCGTGATCCTTTCGGTTCACATTGGCCTGTTTTCACTGCCGGTGCTGACCTGGGCCAATGAGGCTCAGAAGCAAAAATACCTCGTACCAGCCGCTCGCGGCGAGAAACTGGCGACGTTTGGCCTGACCGAGCCGGCCGCCGGGTCCGATGCGGTCGGTATCCAGACGACGGCGGTCCGGAAAGGTGACCAATACCTGCTGAACGGCGAGAAGATGTGGATTTCGCTGGCCGGGATGGCTGACTATTTCCTGGTCTTTGCCTGGACTGATCTGGAGAAGAAAAAAGCTCGTGATCACAGTGGCATCTCGGCCTTCATCGTCGAGCGGGAGTGGGCCGGTGTCGAAACTGGCGATCTTCATGGGAAGCTGGGCGTCAGAGCTGGCAGCACCGGCTATATCTCGTTTCAGGATGTTCAAGTCCCGACGGACAACCTGGTCTACGAAGAGGGACAGGGCTTCAAGATTGCCATGTTCTGTCTTGATCAGGGTCGCTACACAGTTGCGGCTGGATCGTGCGGTCTGATTCGGGCCTGCCGCGACGCTTCCATCGCCTATGGTCAGGAACGGCATGCTTTCCAGCGGCCGATCGTGCAGCACCAACTGGTGAAACAGATGATCGCCAATATGGAGGCGGGCTACGAGCTCTCGACCAACCTCTGGATGAAAGCTGGCTGGCTGAAGAATCAGGGTCTTCGCTCCACCCGGGCGACCTCTATGGCCAAGTGGATCGCCTGCCGCGAGGCCGAGGCGGCGGCCGCCAACGCCGTGCAGGTCCACGGTGCCTATGGCTTCAGCGATGAATACCCGGTGGAACGATTCTACCGCAACTGCAAAGGGGCATCAATTTACGAGGGCACGCGCGAAGTGCATACGCTTATGCAGGCGGACTACGCCTTAGGGCTCCGGGTCGACAAAGAGCTGGAACGCGATCTTCCGGTAGTGGAGCAATAACATGCGAGTACTAGTGATCATTGCGCTCATCATGATGACATTGTTTGCCAGTGCTTCAGCGCAGGAGAGCGAAGATGTTCTGGGTAAGATCCTGGCTGAAGTCGGCTTCA
>CAZHDS010000146.1:0-8190 GCA_964531495.1 uncultured Ignavibacteriales bacterium | reverse complement strand
CTTCCCGGTGTGGATGGAAGAGACAATGGGATCTGGGAAATAAGGATTACTGACATCGACGGAGAAAATGTAGTGGGGACCGACGACAACGGCCGTGTCGTTGACAAATTCGAGATCTCGGGCAAAGACGTCCCTGACACTGGAGATCTCAACAGGGTTGGAAGTCATCGACAGGCTGACAACATAAAGCCTCGAACCTCCGGCAAGGTATGCATAGAGGCCGTCGACCTTGATGCCAGCCACTTCGACCGAGTCTTCACTCTGATAACAACTGACAACCGAGGGGTCGAAAGGGTTGGAAATGTCTACGGTCGTAAAAGTCGCCCAGTCGGTCCCGGTACTAATATCACCACCACCGCAAATATAAGCGTAGTCGCCTACCACCTGCAGCCGTCGGGTGCTCGATGGCAAGTACATCCGTGAGGCTACCTGGGGGTTTGACTTGTCGCTGACATCAAGAATCATCAAACCAAAGTCATAGGTCACAAAGACATAGTCGTCAACGGCATCACAGTAGTACGGATGATTCCAGAAGGCGCTACCGGCGAACTCGAAACAGGCACTGTCTTCGGTTAGATCTGCGCCCCGTAGCGGCACCGCACACAGCCCGAGGATCAGCAATAAGAACAGCACCAATATGGAAGAAGCATGAGGAGATTTGGATAGGCGCACGTTAATCCTCCGTTCCGAAAGTACCTGCAGTTTCCGGTTTACGATTGAAGATGTAGTAGTGCATCTAATATAGTCGAATTATCGAGAGTCGTCAAGCTGAGATGCGCTGCGAGCCCTCAGCTGCCGAAGGAATGACCGCGAGTTGTTACTTGGTCAGTCGGTGGTACTGGTCTGGGCGACGGTCGCCAAGACGGTCATTGCGAACCGTAATGGACTTGTCACGGGCAGCCGCAATGTCAATTTCAACCAGGCCGACTTCCTCGCGATCACCCGAGGCTTGATGCAGTATGTCGCCGCGATTCGAGGCAATGGTCGACAGACCCGTAAAAGTCAAATCCCGTTCGGTGCCAATCCGGTTGGCCGTGATCGTGAAGACACCGTTGAACAAGCCCTGGATTGGCACTGCCCGTTGCGCCAGTCCGGGTATGACAAGGTTGGAGGGATGGCAGATAATGTCGGCACCATCGAGAGCCAGCGAGCGCCAGACCTCGGGAAAGATCCAGTCGAAACAAATCAACATGCCGACGCGATAGCTCCCGATGTCGAAAACGGGCAGTCCCAGGTCGCCGGGCTCAAAAATGTCCTTCTCATTGAGGAATAAGTGGATCTTGCGATAGCTGCCGACAACGCCCTCGGGGCCGATCAGCACCGAGGTGTTGTAAAGCTTGTCCGCCACCCGTTCGTTCAGGCCACAGACAACATGAAAGTCGCGCTCACGACACTGTGTGTGCAGAAAATCGACCGTCCGGCTGGTGGTGATTTCTTCCGCAGAAGCCAGTGCCTGCTCACGAGACTCGAAGTTGTAGCCGGAGTTACAGAGCTCAGGCAAAACGATCAAGTCGGCCTCACCGGCCTGGGGAAGAAGTCTCCCCAACCGCTCGACGCTCGCTTCGACATTCCCCAACACGGGCTGACACTGAACAAACCCAATTATCATATCTGCCCCGCGTCTTCTCTGAAGCTAGCGCTTGATACTGCAGTCCAGCGGCTTCTCCTCAGTTGGAGCGGCCACTTTCCTATCGCCAATTGTTATCGCGGAGAGATTGCATGCCACTATGTCCGCCGGGTTGCCTTCGCCAAACGGGCAATTGCTCATGACAACGATGGTCGTATTGGCCTCGCGATAATTATACAAGGCGCAGCCCCAGCCATTTGGCTCGACGAAGTCGCTGACAAAACGAAGCGTATCCCCGGTCCGAGACTGCACAATCTGCCAGCCATAACCGGTTGCGGCACCGGAGCCGTCCGAGCAGGGCACATACGGCGTAAACATCATCTCGCGCCCCTTGGCACCTACCATATCACCATCGAATAGACCCTTCCACCAGCGATATAGATCGCCAACCGTCGAGACCACTCCCTCCGTGCCCAGCAGCTCGTAGTGCGCTCGGACATACTCGGGAGCGGTTGCCTGCGGGACATCGGGCACACAGGAGCGGGAAACCAACGAGTCAACATAGAACGGCATCGTGATACCGGTTCGCGACATCCACTGTTTCACAAACTCCTTGTTCCTGAAGTACTCCTCCAAACCCTGGTCGGTGACAATTTCGACCGTACGACCGAGTAGGAAATAGTCCGCCCGAGAGTACTCGCTTTTTGAGCCGGTGGCGAATTGCAGTGGTTGCTCCAGAATCATGGCTACTATCTCATCGGACTTCATGTCGGCCGTGCTCCAGTCATCATTCCAGACCAGTCCGGAACTGCCGGTGAGCAGATCATGAAGGGTGAGTTGCATCTTGTCTGACGGAATATCGTTGAAGAAACGGTCCAGCGGATCATCGGGGGCTATGATCAGTTCATCTATCTGTCGAATCACGGCTGCAGCGGTAAATAGTCTGGTCAATGAACCTGTGCCAAAGGCGGTAGTCGTGTGGTTATGAATTCCCTTTTCGGCGTCGGCCAAACCATATGCGTTGTGCAAAATCACGGCGTCACCGACGGCCACCAGGACCGATCCATGAAAACCGAACTCTTCGAGCGCCGTCAGGTAGCTATCCAACTCCTGCCCGGTACCGACATCTACGATTATGTCTTCGAGGAAGATTCCAAACTTTGACTGAGCCACAACAGCAGCCGGCACCAACAGAGCCAAGGCCAGCACTCCCACCATCACCGATTTAGCTACTTTCACGCGTATCTCCTTAGTTATGATTCTCCAAGATAACATCCTGCCCTACCCCACGTCAAGCTTATCGAACCTATCTTGGCACGGCCACCACCACCAGGTTTACACAACTGGAATCGGCTTGGTTCCTGACATCTCGCCCGGGTGTCCACCGCCTCCAGGGCACTCTAACCATTGACATTTCCCTGATCCTGAGTATAATGCAGCAGACAACCTACTTCGCCGGGACAATGTCCCAACGGGACAGTGTCCCCGACTGGTATATTTCGAAAACGAGGTCTTTAATTATGGGTTATGTTCGCTCGTTGGGCTGCGCGTTAGTACTTCTGCTGTTGGCCGTGTCAATACCTGTTGCTCAGGACTGCTGTATCGGCGTCCGTGGCAACATCGACAACGGCAGTTCACAGGATCCTGACATTGCCGACCTCATCTATCTCGTCGGATTCATGTTCCAAGAAGGTCCGGCTCTGCCTTGCTATGAAGAAGCTGATGTCAATGCTGATACTGAGATAGACATTGCCGACCTGATCCACCTCGTCGGATTCATGTTCCAGGAAGGCCCACCGCCCTTCGATTGTCCTCCAACCACGCCCGACAGTGTCATTTTTCCGCTAACGATTGGCAACGAATGGCTCAGCAACTTCACCGAATACAACACCTCGGGCGGCGTTGTTGCCACTGGCACCTCCAGTACTCGGGTCGTGGGTGATTCGACAGTCAACGATTGGCTCTGGCAAATCGTGATCGACTCAACCACCGGCGGCGACAGCACCCTCTGGACCAATCGTGAAGATGGTGCCTGGTCCTACACCGACACCTCGGCCACCCAGGAAGCCCTCGCCCTCAAGTACCCGGCCAACCCCAATGACACATATCCCTATTATGATCTCACGGTGCGCGTAGCCTCAACCAGCGCGATTGTCACGGTCCCGGCTGGGCAGTTTACCTGCTACTATTATGAACTGAATGCTCCCGTGATCGGCACAATCGGCAAGATCTGGGCCGCGCCCAATGTCGGCATCGTCAAGGCCGAGCAGTACAACCTCAATCTCATCTGGCTCTACCTGCAAACTCTCGTCGAACTGCAATCCTACACCCTGGTGGAGTAGCTCCCAGCCTTCCCTTCACAAGAAAGACGCCACCCCCCATTACAGAGGGTGGCGTGGTGCTCGTCCTTGAGCCGGGTCGTCGTCCGATGACGGACTTCAATTAGATCCCCCGGTAAGCATGGTCTTTCATCTCGAAACGCGAAGTCAACTCTTCGGTGTTCCTGTGGACTATCGGAACATCCCAAGCCTGGCTCTGCCAGTTACGAACAGCCCGAAGTGGCTCCGCATGTTTCGCATTTGAGACAAGTGCCGTTGCGGACCATCGTAAACTGGCCGCATTCCCCGCACATGTCTCCTTCATATCCCTTTAGTCTGGCGTTTCGGATTGCTTGGTGGATTCTGTAGTCTTGAGCCTCTGTTGCAATAGCCGTAGCTGCCGGGGTGACATACTCAAGCACCGCCTCCGACCGCTGATGCTCAGCCTTTGCAACCTGATTCTCCGCCGATGAACCATTCCCATTGCCTCCTTGCGCTTCCGTGCTGGTTGTGCCATTCCCATTGCCATGTCCATTGCCGTTACCATTCCCATTGCTGGAACTGAGATGGCTGGTATGAACATCACTCGCCGTCCGACTCCCTGTCGGAACGTCACCCGAGGTAGTCTCCAGCGCGGTTTCTTCGCCCTCATAGGCAATCGACTCATCGGCCGGACCACCGAGAGTATCACCACGCAGATCTTCCTCCGAAACATGGGCCAGATCGTTCCGACCCAAATAGGTTATTGCGAGCTCTCTGAAGATATAGTCTATGATTGAAGTGGCTCTCTTGATGGAACGATTACCCTGGACCAGGCCATTGGGCTCGAACCGGCTGAACAAGAAAGCCTCGGCATACTCTTCCAACGGAACGCCATGCTGGAGCCCCAGCGAAATGGCGATAGCGAACGAATTCATCAGCGAACGGAAAGCGGCACCCTCACGATGCATATCCAGGAAAATCTCCCCTATGGTACCATCATGATACTCACCAGTACGCAGGTAAATCTTGTGGCCGCCCACGACCGCCTTCTGAGTGTAGCCACCACGACGGTGAGGCAACTTGCGGCGCTTGGCGATATAACGATAGATCAATTTCTTAGTGATCTTCTTGGCCACTTGCTCGGTAGTCATCGGCGAGCTGTCATCGCCATCATCCCACAGCGCTGCTGAGAGCGGCTGACTCAGCTTGGAACCGTCCCGGTATAGCGCTACCGACTTGTTCATCGTTTCCCAGGCCAGGCGGTACGCCTTCTGTACATCAGTGATCGAGGCTTCCGCCGGCATGTTTATCGTCTTCGAAATAGCTCCGGAAATGAACGGCTGCGATGCCGCCATCATGCGGATATGGGCCTCAAACTTGATCAGGCGCGTACCCTTGAGACCACACCGACTGGCGCAATCGAAGATGCTCAGATGGTCGCTCGAAAGATGCGGAGCACCCTCAAGCGTCATCGTGCCGCAGCAATATTCGTTTGCCACCGCAATCTGATCCTTGGTGAAACCGAGCTCAAGGAGCAGGTTGAAGTCCCAATCTTGAATCGTCTCGTCCTGCAGCCCCAAACTATCGCGGAGGAAATCCTCACCCAAGGTGTTCTGATTGAAGACGAAAGTGATATCGAAGGCATTCTTAACCGCCTCCTCCACCTTCGCCAGTTCCTTGTCGGTGAAGCCTTTAGCCCGCAAGGACTCGTGGTTGATGTAAGGCGCTTGCTTGATCGTTTTGTGCCCGGTGGCGTAGTTGGTGATTTCCTCAACCTGCTCTGCCGGATAACCCAGACGTGTCAGAGCTACCGTCGCCGAAGAGTTGATGATCTTGAAATAACCACCCCCGGCCAGCTTTTTGAACTTCACCAAAGCGTAGTCAGGTTCGATACCGGTCGTGTCACAATCCATCACCAAGCCGATTGTCCCGGTCGGTGCCACTGTCGAAACCTGGGCATTGCGGAAGCCGTAAATCTCTCCCAATTCCAGAGCTTCGTCCCAAACCCGGCGAGCAGTGCGAACGATTTCCTCCGGCAGGTAATTCGGGTTGATCCCGGTCGGCTTGACCGTCAGTCCTTCGTATGCCGAACGGTCAGCGTTGTAAGCCGCCCAGCGCTGGTTGCGGACTACCCGCAGCATGTCATCGCGGTTGCGGTAGAAGCCGGCGAACGGTCCTGTCTCCTTGGCCATCTCGGCTGACGTTCGATAGGCCTGGCCGGTCAGCATGGCGCTCAGAGCTCCACACCAGGCGAAACCTTCCGACGAATCATACGGAATGCCCAGACGCATCAGAAGGGAACCCAGATTGGCGTAGCCCAGACCAAGCGTCCGGAACTCGAACGACTTCTGAGCAATCAGGCGCGACGGATAGGAAGCCATCAGGACCGAGATTTCCAGCACTATCGTCCACAAGCGCGCCGCATGCAGGAAACCATCGATGTCGTAACTACCATCTTCGTTCAGAAACTTGACCAAATTGATCGAGGCCAGGTTGCAGGCGGTATCATCAAGAAACATGTACTCGGAACAAGGATTGGAGGCATTAATGCGACCATCCTTGGGACAGGTGTGCCACTCATTGATCGTCGTATCGAACTGTACTCCCGGATCGGCGCAGGCCCAGGCGGAGTGGCATATCTTATCCCATAGTTGCCGCGCCGGAATGGTGCGAGCTGTCTTGCCGGTCGTACGATGGATCAGGTCCCAGGATTCGTCCTTGTCCAGTCGGTCGAAAAACTCGTTGGGGATGCGGACCGAGTTGTTCGAGTTCTGACCCGAGACGGTTTGATACGCTTCCGACTCCCAATTGGTATCGAGCTGTATGAATTCAATCTCTTTGATGTCCTGAGCCGCCAGCTCGAGCACTTTCTTGATGTACTGCGCTGGAACACAATACTGACGAGCTTCCTTGAGGGCTTGCTTCAGGCGAGGACACTTATCTGGATCGATCTGAGTACCATCGCTCTCGTGCCCCTTGTCCGGCTGAGTGGCGGCAAATATCTGCTTCAGTTGCTGGTCGATAATCTTCGATCCAGCCACCATTGCGGCCACTTTCTGCTCTTCAATCACTTTCCAGTCAACAAACTCAATGATGTCGGGATGATCGAGATCCAGACAAACCATCTTGGCCGCCCGGCGGGTCGTGCCACCAGATTTGATGGCTCCGGCGGCTCTGTCACCGATACGCAAAAACGACATCAGGCCCGAGGAATTTCCACCCCCCGAAAGCTTCTCATCGGCCGCTCGCAAATTGGAAAAATTCGTCCCCGTACCGGAACCGTACTTGAACAGGCGAGCCTCTCTGACCCACAAATCCATGATGCCACCATCGTTGACCAGATCATCTGACACCGACTGAATGAAGCAGGCATGCGGCTGCGGATGCTCATAGGCATTCTTGGCTTTGGTCAGCATGCTCGTACTTGGGTCCACATAATAGTGCCCTTGCGATACGCCCTCTATACCGTAGGAATGGCACAGACCTGTGTTGAACCACTGCGGCGAGTTGGGGGCCGCAATCTGACTGGCGAGCATGAAGCATAGTTCTTCGTAAAAGACCTTGCCATCTCCTTCGCTGTCAAAATAGCCATGCTTCTGGCCCCAGTGGCGCCAGCAATCAGCCAAACGATGAAATACCTGGCGGGCGTCGCTCTCCCCTCCAATGACCGGCTTGTGGTCACTATCAATCAGCTCGTTGCCGTGCTCATCCTGTTGGGGAACACCAGCTTTACGAAAATATTTCTGGGCAAGAATATCGACCGCGACCTGCGACCAGGCTGCTGGAGCCTGAATATTATCCAGCTCAAAGACCTTGGAACCATCCGGGTTCTTAATACTCGAAGAGCGCTTGGCAAAGTTGACTCTAGCGTAAGGTGATTCTCCCTCGCGGGTGAAATGGCGCTTTATCTGCAAGATGTACCTCCTGTGTGCATCATCAATGCCTAACAGGGCTAACCAATCCCTGGCTCGACGGCTCCCAGCCGCTTCCCTGATAGCCTAACGTCTGTCCCGATTGAGCATCCTCTATATGTACCAGAAGTACGAGTGGCGGCCCGACCATAGGTAAGCCTCCATCTTCCGAAGGCGACACAATATATGGTAGTCGCCACAGTCGGCCATACTAAAAATTGTGTTTTATTATACAATCCCCTACCTGCTTGATTGTCAAACTAGTAGGCCGAAAACGGCATTGCATCGTTCCCACACATGTCGTCCCGAATACCGATTATCTAGAAATTGACCTCTGTAACTCTATGGAACTACCAAGAATAGCGCATAGTGATTCTCTAACTCAGGATGGCTCACATCTTATCAACAAACA
>CAZHDS010000145.1:0-8343 GCA_964531495.1 uncultured Ignavibacteriales bacterium | reverse complement strand
TCCTCTTGGACGTACCCCCGTGCCGTCTCGGCGGCTTCATCTCGGAGTTGTCGGAATGCTTGGCATCAGGCATGGCGCTCAGACCTATACAGATGGTTGTGGGGGCGTCAAGTCGGAGATGATACCTCCCTTGATGCCTATCGTCTGGACGTTGACTGGAATTGAGGGAGCGACCTCTCGGCAGGCCTGTACCGCCGCCTGGGCGATCCCATTGCAGCAGGGCACTTCCATCTTCAATACCGTGATGCTTCGCGGCTGGGCTTGCGCGAATATGTCTTTGAGTTTCTCAAAGTAGTGCTGCAGATCATCGAGTTTGGGACACCCGATCACCACCGCTCGCCCCGTCATGTACCGAAAGTGAAAATCGGGCACTGCGAATGGTACACAGTCAGCGCAAATCAGCAAGTCGGCGTTCTTGAGAAATGGTGCCTGCGGTGGTACCAGCATCAGTTGGATCGGCCAGTGGCCCAGCTGGGAGGGCATCACGGGTTGGTTCAGGCCCTGTTTGGGGGCTTCCTGGGGCGGACCAAACTGCCGCATGGCGGCGCCGGGGCAGCCACCATCGGCTGGAGCGGAAGGTATCGATGGGGGGATGTCCGTAGACATGATTGGTAGCGGATCGTTTTTCACCGGTGTTTGGCCGAGTTTCGCGAGATGCGTTTCGACGGCCGCTACATCAAACTCCGCCGCTTCCCGCTCTTCGACGGTGATGGCGTCCAGGGGGCAATCACCCAGACAGGCCCCCAGGCCATCGCAGTACACCTCGCTGACCAGCTTGGCCTTGCCGTTCACGATTTGGATGGCACCTTCGGCACAAGAGGGCACACAGAGTCCACAACCATCGCACTTTTCTTCGTCAATTTTGACTATTTTTCTAACGCCCATTGTCAGCTCTCATTCGTTTCTGATTCACAGCTTCGTTTCACTGTCTGACAGTATCGGAAACTCGACGAGCTGAGTCTTTGATTCAGGTCAACTGAGGTTAGATTTTCTTGCCAGCCGCGATTTCTTTGAGTTGGGTCTCATCGATTACGGTGATTACCTTCCCATCCCCGCTGATGACCTGCATGTCTTTGAGTTTCCTGAGGTTACGGGAGAGGGTCTCACTTATCGTGCCCAGTTTGCGGGCCAAGTCGGATTTGCTTATATCAAGCTCGAAACGGGCCGAAGAGGCTGTTTCCGAAAGTCTTAGCAGGTATGCCGCCAGCCGTCCAGAGACCTCCCGGAGGGACAGATCCTCCACTTGCTGGTTTAGGTCCCTGACGAATGCGGATAGGGCCGCGATCATTTTCAATGACGCCGAGGGTGACTTCTGCAACAGGTCGATAAGGCTCTGTTTCGGGAAAAGCACTACCTGGGAGTCTTCCACGGCCACACAATTGGCGGGGTAACCGTCGCCGCGAAACAGAGTCGCTTCGGCGAACATCTGGCCCGGCGATATGTAGTGCAGCGTATATTCCTTGCCCTCAGGTGAGCCCTTGTAGATGCGGACGCTTCCCTTAAGCAGGACATAGACACCTATTACCGGATCACCCTGGAGAAAAAGCAACTCGCCGGCACTCAGGGTACGCGGCGAGGCAATGGCCGCCAAGGATGATAGCTCGCGCTCGTCCAGATCGCGGCAGAGATGGCAATTCTTGAGTGACTCGGGACTAATCATGCTCTCTCAGATTACAGTCCGGCGACGAAAGAGGCGAGTCTCGACTGCTGCGGTCAGAAGAGTTGGGCTTACGCCAACAACTCTTTGATCTTTTTCAGCAGGGCATCCCGCTCAACCGGTTTTTCAAAAAACGCGGCCGGTGATTTCACCTGCCCGGACTTTTCAATGAACTTCTTCAGATCCGGAGTCATGCCAGTGATGATAATGATCGGTATCTTAGCCGTGGCATCGTCTCCCTGCAGATTCTTGAGGGCCCGCATACCGGATTCACCATCCATCGTGATATCGAGCGTGATCAAGTCCGGGTGTTCATTCTTGGCCTTGTCAAAAGCCTCGGCCCCGTCGGTGGCTGAGATCGTACTAAAGTCGTTGTCCTCCAGGAATGTCGTCAGCCACTCTCTCATGTCAGGCTCATCATCAACGACTAATATCTTCTTCGGGTCGCTCATTCATGGGCTCCTTTACTGTCCACTATCTATATTGTCTTCGCCCGTAGTTTCAGGACTGCGCCGGGGCAGTTCAACAAAAAACCGGCAACCCTCTCCCTCAGAAGATTCTACCCGTATTGTGCCGCCGTGGGAGTGGACGATTTTGTTGGCAATGAATAATCCCAGACCTGTTCCTCCAGCACCCTTGGAAGAGAAGAACAGGCTAAACACTTTTTCCCTGGTCTCTTGATCCATCCCGATACCGTTGTCGGAGACGATGAACTGCAACCCTTCCGGGATATCATTCAGCTCGATCCGCATCTGGTGCTCCGTTTTGTTGCTGTCGATCCGGCAAGCGTCGATAGAATTTTCGATTAGGTTGACCAACAACGATCGGATCATCTGCCGATCCCCACGGTATTCACCCGAGCCGTTGATGGCATACTGAAAGTCGATTCCTTCAGCCTTGGCTCGGGCTGTCATTGAGCGGCAGACATCCTCGAGGATCTCGCCAGCCATGATCTGCTCCCAATTGGGATCACGATCCTTGGCGTAGTATAGAATATCCATCACCATTGACCGAATTCGACTAATATTGCGCAGGGCTATATCCCAGCCGCGTTCGATCCGTGCCGGGTCTTCTTTCTTCTGCCCGGAGTTGATCAGGTAGATGCCGCCGTCCAGGCTGTTCAGCAGACCCTTGATACCATGCGAAATAGTACCGATCAACAGTCCCACCGAAGACAGCTTGTCCTGCAATTCCCTGATCTGGGTGATGTCGGTGCTCATTTCAATGACCTTTTCGACTTCGCCCAGATCGTTGAGCAGCGGCGTAGTGTGGACGAGGACATTGATCGAGCGACCATTTTGGGAAGTCACAACCTCTTCGTGATTGCGGTGTTCTCCGTCGGCAAAAGACTGACGCACCGTACAGGGCAAACACTCGCTACTGCGGTGTTTGTAGACTTCGAAGCACTTGCGGCCATAGCCGGGGCCAAACGTCTCGCGATGGGCGCGATTGGCATCGACGATGTTAAGATCGGGATCCTGGATGGAAATGAAGCAAGGGACTTCCTCGAACAGCTTGAAATAACGATTTTGGCTGTCCTTGAGTTGCGTCTGGAGCTGCTTCATGGTCGTGATATCGGTAGACATCTCGACGACTTCCGTAACCTCCCCACCGTCGTTCAGGATAGGCATGGTATTGACCAGGACGCACACCTCTTTGCCGCCCAGGGTCCGCACTGTCTCCTCGCTGGAGTGTCTGTCACCGTCGTGGAAAGTTTGTTCCACGGGGCAGACCTCGCACTTCTCGGGACGGTGCTTGTAGATCTGATAGCAGAACCGACCGGTAGGATCACCGAAATCATCGCGGAAACGCTGGTTGGCCTCCACGATATGTAAGTCTCGATCCTGAACCGTAACGTATCCCGGAAGGGCATCCAAGATCCGGTCCGAGAATCGTCGCCGGGGATGATCCATCGCATGCCTCCTCTTGTTGTCTCGTCGCCGCAGACGCGGCAGTGTGGGCTACTCCTTGTTCTTCCGGATCGACCTTACGATCTTGCGGATACTGAGTAGCAGCCCCTCTTCATCTACTGGCTTGTCAACATATCCTTCCGGTATTGCTACCGGTCGGTCATAGATGAGCTTACGCATTTCAGGCTTACCGGTAATAATACATACTGCCGTCTCCGATGTCTCGGGATTTCTGCGAAGCTCTTCAAATACTTCGATGCCCGACTTGCCTGGCATCGTAATATCCAGAGTCACCAGATCCGGTTTCTCAGCCGCCACCATCTTGAGGGCTTCCTCGCCATTGGAGGCGGTGATAACCGTGGCACCATTGTCTTCAAACACGGTGCTCAGGAAGACCACGAAGTCTGGCTCATCGTCAACTACCAGAATCTTGGTACCGGCCAGATCACCTTCGACAGCCGCCGCTGGCACGTGCTCCGCCACCGACGGTGCGGCTGCCTGAGCCGTCAGGTTCTCGATGACCATAGCATTGGCAACCAGGTTGACCAGCTGTGTGACCTTCATGTCAAGCTTGTAGTGCTTGATCAAATCGGCCAGACCGTCGACACAGTTGTGGCATGTGGTCACCACAACCTTGGCGCCAGTTTCGCGTAGTTGGTCAGCCTTGACTTTGGCCGACTTCAAGCGCCTGGGAGTGTATTCGGACATCGACATAGCGCCGCCGCCGCCGGTGCAGCAATAGTTCTCACCGCGATTGGGGTACATCTCCCGGAAATCGGTGCAAACCAAGTTGAGCAACTCGCGCGGTTCTTCAGTCATGCCGCAGGATCTGCCATAGTTACAGGAATCATGGAAAGTCACAGGAATGTCGTTCTTGGTCTTGTCAACTTTGATGCGTCCCGTCTTGATGTAGTCCATCATAGTCAGAACGGCACTCTGCATCTCGAATTCGACATCCATCTTGGCCCAGTTCGGCCCTTCACAACGCGTGGAGCGATAGCCGTGGCCACATTCTGAGATGACCAGCTTGCCGCCGTTCAGCTCTTCGACTTTCTCGTATAGTCGACGGGCAACAGCACCGCCCAGGTCATCATCACCCGAGAAGAGGCCAAAATTCGTCATGTCCCAGCCCTCCGACGGCATGGTCCAGTCTTCACCAGCCTCATTGAAGATCATCGCTGCGTCGCTGATAGTCCGAGGGTCGTATTTTACCTCGCGGGGATTGATCGAGTAGACTACGTTGGCGTCTTGCTTGTCAATCGGAATACCGGCACAGCTATCGCCATACTCCATCTTCATTTCGTCGGATAGCCACTCGAGAGTATCGATATAGTCCTCTTTCAGGACCCCCATCTGGTTGCCGATTTCCCATTGGTCTTTGCTGACTACGGCGACACCTTCTGGCATTACGCCGACTGACACCAGGAGGCCTCGGGCCATGCGGTTGAAGGTGGCCAGATCGACACCCATCGGGCAGTTGGTGGTGCAGCGGCGACAATTGGTGCACTTGCCGAATACCGTATCTTTCAGATCCTCAAGATCCTCGTCAGTGTAAAGGCTCTTAGCGTGGACCCACCACGGCAGAACCCGACCGGTCCAGTCGAAGTGTCTTTTGAACAGAGTTCGAATCTTGTCCGCCTTGGCGGCCGGCGCGTAGCTCGGATCGTCCGGGTTTGCGAGAACATAGTGACAGGAGTCGGTACACAGTCCGCAATGAACGCAGGCGACCAAAGATCCGACCATTTGTCGATTGAGCTTTTTGCCCATGCGGTCAATAACTACCTGCGCCTTGTGTGATCTATTCTTGGCCATCTCTATCTCCAGGTTGAGTCATAATCAAGTCTGCTATGCCTTCAGTTAATGCGACTTGCGCAGCGGGAAGACTCCCCGCCGGCCGAGCGATTTGCCCAGATAGTAGCGTGTGAAGGGGTAGTACAGGTAGTGCGAGATCTTCGAAAAAGGAACGTACACCAGAAAGAACGATCCCATCAGGAAGAAAGCCATGGACTGCCAGTGGCTTTCGGCAACGATATTCGGAGCGGCCAGAAATCCCAGGCCGAACCAAGCCGTGAGCAACCACAAAGAGAAGTGATCATCGGGGGAGCTGATAGCCCGGACGTGTTTGTCAGCGAAGCGCCGGATGATCCGGTAGACGCCAATCAAGAAGGCCAGGCCGATGCTAGCCTGGAAGAACAGCGCCAGTCCGGCTGGCAGCGGATTATCCTTGAAATAGAACGAGATGCTGAACATGAGAATGATAGCGGCCGCCACGCCTACATGGAACAAAACGAATTGGGCGTACAGCAGGAAGTGCTTACGAAAGGACTCCATTTCCCAGGGCATGGCAATGTTAGCCCAGGAGTATAAAAAACCGCGCCGCGGCGTGGTGTCGGGAGTACCGGTCGGGGCCTGGCGTTCTTTCGCCGCCGGCCATCGCGTGAACCAATAGACGCGAGTGCAATATACAATCGTCATAAATACCAGCGCCGCGTCATGAAGAGGACCTCGCACGAATTCCAGATCAAACATGGTGTCTTCTCCTCTTACTTGCTAATGGTGGCCAATCGGCCGGCAAAAGGTTTGTATTCACGGTTATCGAGAAGGCAGATCACCACCTCTTTAAGTGGGCTGCCGTTGTCCAGGTGCTTCTTCACGGTGTCGAGCGTTATCTCCGCGCTGACATCAAGCGGTACTCCGTAGAAACCAGCTCCCATAGGCGGGAGGGCCACTTGCTTGATCCCTTTGTCTTCGGCGCACTTGAGGGCGTTGGTGATCGTCGTACGGAGCTTCGCCGGGAGTTCCTCTTCCTGAAACCGTGGTCCGACAGCGTGGATGATGTGCTTGGCTTTCATTTCGCCAGCCCCGGAGGCCACCGCTTCAGTTGTTTGCAGGGGACCCATTCCATCCAGCTCTTTTTGTACGGTGGGTCCGCCGCGCATGATAATGGCGGTGCCGTATCCAGAGCCCAACGCCAGATCGTGGCGGGCGTAGTAGACGAAGGCCTCGATATCCAGGTCGGTTATGTCGCCCTTCTCCAGCCGGATGGTGGCATTGCCTGTCTTGAGTTCATCGGCCATTTGAAAGTTCCTTCGCAAAAGAACGAGTATTATGCTTCTTTCATCATCTTAGGTACACCGCGAATACAGTGGCGCAATTCTGACAGCGTAAACGGCTTTCGAATCCAGCCAAAAACCTCTTGGTCGCAATAATCGCGGGACAGACTGGTACGCGAGCTCAGGATCACCCGTGGCACCGGGATGCGTATGTCAGAGAACAGATTGGCACACACGTCCGAGGTACGGCGACGCCCCAACGCACAGTCCACCACAATATAATCAGGACGGAAATTCTGTATCTTCACGGCTGACTCATATTCGCTCGCAGCAATCTCGATATGGATTCCGTTGCGAGTGTCGGCACCTTCGGGGTCGGTGAGCAGTCTTTCGCTCCTGGTAACAAGTAGGACGTTGATGCCCTGGCCACTGACCACTTTGTAGTATTCGCAATTGGCACATTCAGTGTCGCACAGCAGGTTCAGACAGCCCATGCCGCCCGGCAAGTCCTTTAGCTCATAGCAGCGCCTGGCGCGCGACCGATAGGTTACGCAGTCCGTGCACTCGCGCCTTATCTCGCCACCATCAGCCAGATACTCCCAGCAGTACAAGTGGGGGACATTCTCGGTAAAACCAGAGGCGGGTAGGGTGCTATCGGAGAACTCTGCGGTGGGAATATCAAGTTCGGAAATCGGGATTCGAAAGTGTCCACCGAGCGTGCGGTGGGATTTCACTTTGCCGGCTTTGACCCACTTCAAGACCGTGTCTGGCGACACACACAACAGCCTTGCGGCCTGAGTTGTAGTCAGAAAGTCCTTATCCTGGAGGTCTCTGGGCAATTCTGTTCTTTCTGAGTTTTCTGAATTCTCTTAGTTCTATGATATTGAAAATATCGGATATGTCAACCCAAATTTGAGAAAAATTTCACGTGCTCGATGTTTCCTACCCTCTTGCGGCCTGATTTGCAGAGTTAATCTCGGGGCAATCTAACCCATCTTATGATGGTCCGGCAATCCGCTGTGTGTTAGCCGATTATGAACAATCCCGGCTCGACAAGCTGGACCTGATTTGCCACAAATCAGTTGACAAATGCCGGATTATGAAGTACTTGCATTAACAGGAATGAAAGCCAATTGGCCCAAGCTTCAGCCCTGGGGTTGATTGGGCCAGTTAATGAGAAATCTCAGACAGTGGGCGATCGATCAACACAGGACACAGTAGGAGACCGACTTTGACGGATGGACCAGCAGCCAATGTGGGCGATCTCGCACCCGATTTCACGCTCAATACGCATAATGAGGGTGAGCTAAATCTGGCTTGGTACCGGGGGCGCAAGAACGTGGTGCTGGCTTTCTATCCAGCTGATTGGACACCGGTGTGCGCCACGCAGGTCCCTTCCTATCAGGAAGCTGCCGCTCGTTTTGAGGAGCTTGATTGCCAGCTGCTCTGCATCTCTGTTGATTCGGTGCCATGTCACAAAGCCTGGGCAAAGAGTTTGGGTGGCCTGAGTTTCCCGCTGATGTCAGATTTTTGGCCGCATGGGGACGCGGCTCGCAAGTTTGGCGTTTTGACTGGGAAAGGGTACACCGAACGGGTAGTATTCCTGATCGACAAGCAGGGAGTTATTCGTTGGATCCAGAAGGTCCACCCCGCCGAGGTGCCTGACAACGATCTGCTGTTTGAGCAACTCGAAAAGCTTAAGACCGAACAGTCGTAGACCGTT
>CAZHDS010000144.1:0-8374 GCA_964531495.1 uncultured Ignavibacteriales bacterium | reverse complement strand
CTGGATTCCTGCTTCCGCAGGAATGACGTGGGAGGGCACAGAACAAACTCACACACCTTGTGAGGGGCCGGGCATGCCTCTTTGCCACGCCGTCGAAAGCAACCTTGTTTCGTGTTCCAGGACAGCTAGTACGAATCGGCCGCCAGGGAAAGCCGCACACTATGTGTGCAATCAACATTGACACCCCCCACGACCCGCGGTACATTGCCATGACATGAATACGCCCAACAAATTGACCCTCTTGCGCATTATAATTGCGCCTGTTTTCATGTATTTCTTTCTCCTGGATAGCTACTACATGCTGCTCATCGGGCTCGGCCTGTTTGTTATTGCCTCCTTGACCGATTTTGCCGATGGCTATTACGCCCGCAAATACGGGGTAGTCACCGGGTTCGGCAAGTTCATGGACCCGTTGGCGGACAAGATCCTGGTTTCGTGCGCGCTGTTGTCGTTTATTGCGCTGCGCCACGTTTCGCCCTTGCCGGTGATGCTGATTATCGCTCGTGAGTTTGGAATCACCGGCCTGCGCCTTCTGGCGGCTTATCGCGGGGTGGTAATCCCGCCCACTTATTGGGCCAAGGTCAAAACGTTCCTGCAGCTGACCGCCGTGAGTTTGATTATCGCCTACATTGCCCTGATGGCGACTCTGGAGCATGTGCAAAGTCCGCTGTTCCATTCGTTGCAGTTTGACCACTACTTCTATTTCAATGTGCTGCTATGGCTGGCGGCCGTGATCACGGTCTGGACCGGTGTAGACTATATTGTGAAATACTACTTCATGATCAAAACCGTACTGAAGTGACTATATGAAAACTGCTCTGGCGAAACTGATCGCAACCGGTCTCTACTCTGGATTCGGACGACCTTTTCCCGGCACCTGGGGCACGATCCCAGCCTGGTTGATCGGATTCTTTATTATTCGGGGTGATCAGGTTCTGTTGGGGGCAGCCGCGTTGCTTGCCTCTGTGCTGTCGGTCTGGTCCGCAGGCGAAGCCGAAAAGGTTTATGGCCATGACGCCCGCAAGATCGTTATCGATGAGTGGGCTGGGATGTTCGTAACGCTCTTGTTTGTGCCGCATACGCTACTCGCCTATGGCATGGCGTTTGTCGCCTTTCGGGTTTTCGATGTGATCAAGCTCTGGCCCGCCGCCCAAGCGGAACGATTGCCAGGGGGCTGGGGTATCACTATGGACGATATTGCGGCCGGCGTGCAGGCCAATATCGCGGTTCAAATCATCCTGTGGGGCCTGACCCGCTGGGGTTACATTTAGGCAGGTGTCATGGATACGGAAATAATCACCGTCGGCGATGAGCTGATCACCGGTCACACCATTGACACCAATTCTGCTTTCATTGCCCGATGTCTGGTCGATATTGGCTGCAGCGTCAAGTATCTGAGTTCGGTGGGCGATACGCTGGAGCTGATGGAAGAGTCCTTTCGCGCCGCGTGGCGCCGCTCACGACTCATCATCGTCACCGGTGGGTTGGGCCCGACCGACGATGATATCACCCGCAAGGCGATCGTACGCGTGTTCAAACGAAATCTCATCTTCCACGAGGATGTCCTCGCAGATCTCAAGAGGCGTTTCGCCGAGCGCGGCGTGGATATGCCAGCCATCAATCAGAACCAGGCCCTGTTGCCCCAGGGTGCGACTTTCTTTGCAAACAAGGTCGGGTCCGCGCTGGGAATCTGCATTGCGGAGGAGGGTCGAATATTCATGGCCTTGCCCGGCGTACCGACCGAGGCGGAAGAGATGATGCTCAAGGAAGTCGTCCCATACGTCAAGGGTCTACGCAGCGGCCGGGCGGTGCATATCATCAAACTGAGAACGACGGGAATCTTTGAGTCCAAACTCTCCGAGATGATAGGCCGCGAAGTCAAAGTGGGCCCGGGGGTTCGACTGGCTTACCTGCCTGACTACTCCGGGGTTGATCTAAGGATAATGGCCACGGCGGATACCACCGCTGAAGCGGCCGAGAAAGCTGGGGAGCTGGAGAAGCAGCTGAACAAGGTCTGCCACAAGTATATCTACGGCCGGGATGGTGATACGCTGGAGGGCACCGTCGGACACCTATTGATGGACAATGACAAGACGCTGACGGTGGCGGAATCATGCACGGCCGGACGATTAGGCATGCTCATAACCGAGGTCAGCGGCTCGTCAGAGTATTTCCTGGGTGGCACGATCGCCTACTCCAATGATGTCAAGATTGCTCAGTTGGGCGTACCGGCCGATCTTATCGATGAGCACGGCGCCGTTTCTGAAGCGTGTGCGATCGCCATGGCTCAAGGTTGCCGCCGCCTGCATCATAGTGATTACGCCCTGTCAATCACTGGTATAGCCGGACCGACCGGTGGTACGGAAGCCAAGCCAGTTGGCACGACCTATATTGGACTAGCATCTTCACACACTGCCATCGCCCGGCAGTTCAATCTTGGTGGGCGGCGGGATATCAACCGCGCTCGGGCGAGCTACGCGGCGCTGGAGATGCTTCGTCGAGAGATCCTGGACATAGAATGAGCCGCCCAGCGGCCCAGTTTGCATCATGCTAAGGCTGTTCATAGCAACCCCCCTCGGACAACAAGTCGAACAACATTTGGCGTCCATTATCGATGACCTACGCCCGCGTAGCGATAGCGTCAAATGGGTCAAGGCCAGAAACATTCACCTTACCCTGCGCTTCCTGGGAGATACTGATGACCGGTTGGTGCCAGGGATATCTTCCTTGCTGAACAATGTAGTAGCCCAAGTTGGGACTATTCAGTCGCAGATAGATTGTCTGGGCGGCTTTCCAGATTTGCGTCGTCCGCGGGTTATCTGGGCTGGCATCAATGGCGGCGTGGAAGAACTTTCGAAACTGGCGCAGCAGATCGAGCTGGGCGTTCGCGAGTTGGGCTTCGAGACAGAGTCAAAAGAATTCAAGGCACATCTGACGCTGGGGCGAGTGCGGGATGTCAACAAACTGGGAACTCTGGCCGAGTATCTCACGAGTTATCGAATGAAGCCGAACGTTCTTTCGTTCGACCGGGTAGTGCTTTTCAAATCCACGCTCACACCCCAGGGACCTATCTACGAACGGCTTCACGAGGCGAAGCTGGGTGTTGAGCGCTTCGGGGACTAGTCGGTTTCCAACCTCACCCGCGCGTCGCGATGCATGTTATCGTGATGGATCGGATCTTCCATTTCCTGCATATGACAGACCGCGCAAGCGTCACCCTCGCCGATAGCGTACGGTTTGCCCTGGTACTGCTGCGGCTGAAGATTCGCCAGGTTTCCACGACCTTGCGAACGCTCCGGATACAGCGCGTGTACCGATCCGTGACAGGCGGCACAGCGTATCCCGGCATCATCGGCGCGGGCAGACCATAGTTCCTCCGGATCGGTGGTCCATTCGTTGAACGCTGACACGCCCTCTTCCGGTTGTTCATAGTCAACATGACAGACCAGGCAGTTCGGCATATTCACCCACGGCTGCCGCGGTTCGATATCGTCAAGCGTCCAATCTTCAGACGGCGTCAGGTGTCGCATCAAGCGCGCTGCGCCCGGCTTGTCCGCTCCGTTCTTCAAGAGAGCCAGCGAATGCTCATCCATAGTACCATGACAATCCACACATGTGACACCAGCGATCGAATGCACGCCTCGATAGAACGAATCACGGCCGGTCCTCTCAGATGGGTGACACGTGGTACACGCGGAGTCACCGGTATCGACCATGTAGTTTGCGTGCCATCCATGCATCGAAGCCGAGAAGCCCAGCAAGTTGTCTACTCCGATTCTGTCAGTAGAGTTGTCGCTGTGACAGTCCAGACAGTTTTGCGAATTACCATCGAGCGCTTGATCCAAAAGGTCAGTACCAGAAAGACGGTCGTGCAACGCCAGGATACTGGTAGTATTTGATCCAGCGTGGCAGTTGGTACAACCGAATTCGGTCAACGTCTGCGGTACTGATGTGTGCGCGAGTTGGTTCCCGTCACTATCGACAGCCCATATGCCGATGAGCTGCCGGCTGCTGGGGTGTGGTCTCATAGCCGGGAGCGTAGTCCCCATATGCTGATCGATTCTCAGGCTGCTGGGAGCTATCAGGTTTTCGACGAAGTATGTCCACGTATCCTCATCCAGCTCCATCGAGCGCTGTCCCGGGTAGGACAACGTAACGTCCTCGGTGATTACTCCGATATTATCGCCCCTGCCGATTAACTGCGCTTCCAATCTGATAGTGTTCGGCTTGACGACGCCTAAACCGATGGGACTGAGGCGCCCTCTGGTCCACGCCAGCAATACGTACTTGGAACTGTCGATATCAGACTTCGAGGATGCGATTGATGCCGCAGGTCCTGCCACGGGTTGTGGCTTTTCGGCAGCCACACCCTTCACCTCACGGACCAGATAGTGCCACATAGCCTCACGCTCGTCGTCAGTACCAATGAACTGCGGCATGTAAGTGTTGATCTTGCCCATGCCGGTTAGCAGTGAACGCACGCCATCCGATGTGTAGGGTTCAAGCAGTGGCTTGATGTCCATCCGAATGCCACCCACCGTGTGGCAGCTCAGGCATTGGAGGTTGAACAGTTCCTTGCCCGATGCAATCACGTCACTAGTGTCAATAGTGCCTGTGGCAGACCATTTTGCATTTGGGAGAACGCCTTCCTCGTTGAATCGAGGTACGTCTTCGACGAGGATCGAGTTAGAATACATAACATCGTAAATCACATACGGCTTGCGAGCGATCTCGCGGATATACTCAAAGCCACCCATCCAGACCAAGCCGACCAGGATCAGAGCACCGGTAGCGACGTATTGGAGTTTGCGACCAGCCCGAAGCGAAAGTACCAAGCCCAGCATCATGATCAAGACGGAACCCAGCACAAACGCCGTCACAAAATGACCAGTATCGCTGTTTTGCACAAAAGTGGTCACCCGAGCCGTTGTAGGTACGGCGAAGTAGTACCATACTCCTGACAGTGATAGTCCGATAGCTGGAAAGAATAGCCACTTCGAGCAATAGCGGATCATCTTATCACGAAACTTACCCGACGGCATGCGCACCGAGGTAACATAGCCAAACAGGCCGGCAAACATCGCGGCTGCGAACGAACGGAAGGCCACCGAAGGCAAGTAGCTCGGATTGAATATCCCATCCCAGAAGCTGTTGGTTTGTAGCCAGTCGCCGGGCGTCAACATGAAACTCACAATGCCGGCGATGACCACCAGCGAAAGCCAGGCGAACAGAGCATACAGGAAAGCGATATTCAGTCGCGCTTTGCGACCAAGTTCATCGAAGTAATAGTGATAGACCAGCAGGGCGACAATTTCGCCCGCGAAGAAGACCCATTCTATCGCCCATCCGAAAACAAAGAGATGGATCAGTTTCGAAGTCGCCGCCGGGTGGACGAGGCTGATGATAAACCAGATCCCCACCCCCGACATGCCTCCAAAGACCATCGTCAGTAGCAGGAAGAACTTGGTATGCCTCTTGACGTAGGCGTGTATGTCAGCGCTGTTATGCCGATAACCCATCAGGTCGGTCAGCCAGATAAACATCCCGCCGCCCACAGCCAGATGCGAAATGTAAACATGCAAAACGGCGATCAGAGCTATCAAGGTACCGCCGCCGATAGTGGTTAGCTCCCAGATCGGGTAGTTCATCGCGCTACCCTCCGGTTATGAGCCAGTCGCGCCTGCTTGACTATGTAGTAGACAGCGAAGCCGCCTGCAATCAGAACCACAAGGAAGACCGCCAGCACATCGTACTGGGGAGCGACGACGAGATCACCCACCGAGAAGAACTCACTGAGATACGCCGTTCTCAACATCGCCCTCATCCCGGCCATGACGAGCACAGTTGATAGCAGTGATATCACCGTAGGCCACAATTTGCCACGCATCGCCAGCATTATGGTGACCAACGCCAACAGCAGGGCAGCGGTGAGTAAGCCGGTCATGAGACCATCCCTGCCCATAAAAAGCAACATATGTTGCCTCGGTAGCGACACGAGCAGCCAGCAACCGACCAGCACCTGCACCATCGTCGCGTAGCCATACAACTTGAGGCTGCCTTTTTCCTTCGCTGAAGGTTGGTGCCTGCGGAAGCGCCAGACAACCGCCGAAAAGAGTGAGGCGACCGCGACCGAGGCGACAAGAAAGTGAACATACCGCGAGTAGACCGTCGGATCGCCGAGGTTGAGGATAGTACCGTCACGATTGTCGAAGTACGCTACCCACTTCTGCGGGTTCATCATGAGCGTCATGTTGTTGACAAACATAAAGGCGATGTGAAGCACCATCAGGGCCGAGATCACCAGCGCAACATTGGCTAGCCCCTGCGCGCTCTCCTGCTTGTACTTGTAGATATACACGCCGTAGTAACCGATAATCAGACCCGGTATGACTAAGATCCAGAAAACGGCCATCAGGACAGAACTGGCGTAGATCAGATGGCCATAGAGCACCTGGACAAACAGCAGTGGCGCCACCCCGAGGGTGACACTGATCGCGAACAGGGAGGGGATCTTGTTGCTCAGGCTATCGCTGACATAGCCCAGACGGGTATCCTGACGCTGACCGGAGAGTCGGTTGTGCAGGGCTATGAGAAGACCGCCGACCACGACGTTGACAGCCAGAATATGCGCCACAAACAGGAGCAGATCCAGAACTTCGAACACTCCCCACGGCGCGGGAATACTGTCGGGGGCCGGTATTAGTTGCTGCCAGTCCATCTGGTACAATTCTCCATGCTGCGACCTCGTACGCGGTTGGGCCGTAGCGTATAGCTGTTGACCCTTCAGGATGCCTGAGGCCCGCAAGTCCAGCAATAAAAAAGATTTGACGAAATGGATAGCTGGGTCGTTATTGTAGCGTAGAGCGTTCTTTGAGCCTGAAGGGGGGCTTTGTGCGAATTTTGCTGAGCATGATTCTGACGGTTGGGATTGCCGCGACTGCCTTTGGCGGCAGTTATACGATCGACCTCATACAAAAGATCGATCCAATCGACGGAACTGTTAGCATTGATCCCGTCACAGACGAAGCCGGCCAGCTGGAGAGTTTCGTTTTCAGCGTCGGCTCTAGACTGATGCGTTACTATGCAGCTTCAGAGGAGCTGGAGACAATCCAGTTACCACACTATCCTTGCCAAACGATCCATCGGTGGCAGGGCGAGATGTTGCGAATCTATGTGGCTCAGGTTGACCACGGCCCTTGGCAAGAGCCAGCCACCGTGGCAACTTTTCTTTGGGATGACAGCGCAGTTAGTTTTGAGGAGTCCGCAGAGCTCTTGTCTGACGACGCATCGTACTACGAAACCGAATGCTCCCTTCACTTTGCACGATCGCAAGATCCTTCCCAGGGCGTTATCCTGACCGCCAACTTCCATTACTTCTATGATTGGTTTCTGCCCGGTTGGTGGTATGGTGTATTTTCCGCTTCGCGATCGATGTCTTCTACTCTATCTCCGCTTTCAGTCGACTTCGGATGCACCGATCTTATGGCGGCAGATATCCTCCCCAGCAATGGACTGGAACTGGTCGGATGTCACAACCCAAGAGACACTTATGCACGGTGGGAAGGACCAGACGACATACGTGAAGATCATGAGTATCGAACAGATTTTTTGGTCGCCTCGACTCCGGGGGACACCCTATTCTTCTCGAGAACTGAGAGCGGAAGTTCGCGAGCAATTTTCGCCGAAGATTTCTTCCCTGAATACGACTACGACGAAGTGATCTACTATGCCTATGCCGAAGACATCAAGGGGCTGCACGGCAACAAACACGAACACGTCGCATGTTACAACTTCTTGAGCGGTGCACCTTATGAGATATGGCACCAGCCGCTGTCCAACGTCTCGTTAGATTACGTCTATCACCCCGGCCGACTTATAGCGGGGAGACGCAGCGACAGCGCAGCGTTCTTTCTTGACTACACAACCGGCCTGATTGTCGACTCGGTGTACTTGGATCGGCATCTTGCCAACATTCGGTTCTTTGAGACCTCCAACGGCCTCTGCCTGACCGGACGGGTTTACGACACTGTAATCGTCTACAACTTCCAACTCCCGGTCGACGCTCCATCCGACATTGCCCAGATCCCGGATGGCTACTCTCTGTCCCAGAACTTCCCGAACCCGTTCAATCCGAGCACGACGATTGAGTTTGCGCTGCCGCATCGTTCGGCCGCGAAGGTGAACGTCTACAACGTCCTTGGCCAGCGGGTGGTGACTCTGGTCGATGGTAATCTCGCCGCCGGCAACCACAGTGTGGTCTGGGCGGGTGTGGATCAGGACGGCAAAGCGGTCGTCTCAGGCGTCTACTTCTACCGGATCGTTACTGACGGCTTCACCGCCACGAAGAAGATGATCCTGTTGCAGTAGGGGCTTT
>CAZHDS010000143.1:0-8419 GCA_964531495.1 uncultured Ignavibacteriales bacterium | reverse complement strand
CAACTCTGTTCTGATTCGAGCGGGCCACAAGTTCAAGGCGGATTTCGTTATCGGATTCAACTTCGATGGTGCCGTGGCCCCCGAGGGGTATTGTACCGAAGCAGAGACGTCGAAGCACACCGCCTCGATCCTCGAAGAAGCTGCCTCGCTGATCTCCAGAAAACGCCAGGAGCTGGACGTTGAGGTCGACAAGGTCGTCCGCGGAGCTGAGCTTCCTCCGGGCGTTAAGCAACTGGTCAAGGTCACGGTTGCCATCCGGCGCAAGATCTCGGTTGGGGACAAAATGGCCGGACGTCACGGAAACAAGGGCGTCGTGTCGCGTATTGTCCCGATTGAGGACATGCCGTACGCCGCGGATGGGTCGCCGGTGGATATAATCCTCAATCCGCTTGGCGTTCCGTCCCGAATGAACGTCGGCCAAGTCCTGGAAACCCATTTGGGTTGGGCGGCCAAGACGTTAAATCGTCTGGTGGCTACGCCGGTGTTTGAGGGTGCTTCGATCGACCAGATCAAAGAAATGTTGAGAGAGGCTAACCTGCCCGAAGACGGCAAGCTCGTCCTTTATGATGGGCTTAGCGGCAACCAGTTCGACAACAGGATCACGGTGGGATATATCTACATGCTGAAACTATCCCACTTGGTTGATGACAAGATACATGCCCGGTCAATCGGCCCTTACTCGTTAGTTACCCAACAACCTCTGGGTGGTAAGGCGCAGTTCGGCGGTCAGCGATTCGGTGAGATGGAAGTGTGGGCGCTCGAGGCTTATGGTGCGGCCTACACCCTCCAGGAGATGCTGACCGTCAAGTCGGATGACGTTACGGGACGCAGCCAGGTATACGAAGCGATTGTCAAAGGTGAGAATCCTCCGGAACCAGGTTACCCCGAAGCGTTCAACGTACTGATTAAGGAACTCCAGGCGCTTGGCCTCGATGTCAAGTTAGTGGAAGCCTAAAAGGGCCGAAGGTAAGTCGCCCTCCCTCGAAGAAGGGGGGGCAACGGAGACAATAGGAGCGAATCATGGTCAACATGTTGGGTAACAAACCGGCGGAAAAACGGGCTGCTGAATTTGTGGCAATTCAGGTGCAGATGGCCTCGCCGGACGTCATCCTGTCATGGTCCTACGGGGAAGTAACCAAACCCGAAACGATCAACTATCGGTCATTCAAGCCTGAGCGCGATGGCCTGTTCTGCGAGCGCATCTTCGGTCCGGTTAAGGACTGGGAATGCAACTGCGGCAAGTACAAGCGGGTCCGGTTCCGCGGTATCGTTTGCGATCGGTGTGGTGTTGAAGTTACTCAGTCGAAAGTGCGACGGGAGCGCATGGGGCATATTGACTTGGCCGTGCCGGTTTCGCACATTTGGTACTTCAAGTCGCTTCCCTCGCGCATTGGGCATATGCTTGACCTTTCAATAAGGGATCTGGAGAAGATCCTCTATTATGAAGGTTATCTGATGATCGATCCGGGAAACTCATCCTTTCAGATTGGCGACGTCCTGACTGAAGAGGAGTTTTTCGAGCTCGAAGATGCCGGCAAGACTTTTGATGCTCGTATGGGCGCCGACGCCGTGCGCGAGTTGCTCAGTCAGATCGATATCGACGAAACTGCCGTGACGCTGCGGGCCCAGGCCAAAGTTGAAACCTCTGTTCAGCGCAAGAAGGATGTTCTGAAGCGTCTCCGGATAATAGAGTCCTTCCGGCAATCCAACAACCGGCCGGAATGGATGGTCATGAGCGTGATCCCGATCCTTCCACCCGATCTGCGTCCGTTGGTCCCGCTGGAAGGTGGTCGATTCGCCACATCCGATCTCAATGATTTGTATCGTCGCGTAATCAATCGCAATAATCGTCTTAAGAAACTGATCGATATCCAGGCCCCGGAAGTCATTTTGCGCAACGAAAAGCGCATGCTTCAGGAAGCCGTAGATGCTCTGTTTGATAATGGGCGTCGAACCTACTCGGTTAGGGGAGACTCCAAACGACCGCTGAAGTCGCTGTCCGATCTTCTCAAGGGCAAGCAGGGTCGTTTCCGGCAGAATCTTCTAGGTAAACGCGTGGACTATTCGGGACGTTCAGTGATTGTGGTCGGGCCCGAGCTGCAACTGCATCAGTGCGGTCTGCCCAAGAATATGGCCCTGGAGCTGTTCAAGCCGTTCATTATCATGAAGCTCGAAGAGAAGGGCTACGTGCAGACGGTGAAGTCAGCCAAGAAGCTTGTGGAGCACGAGCGGCCAGAAGTATGGGATATCCTCGAGGAGATCATCGAAGAGCATCCTGTCATGCTAAACCGTGCTCCTACGCTTCACAGGCTCGGTATTCAGGCGTTCTATCCGATTCTGGTGGAAGGCAAAGCGATCCGCTTGCATCCGCTGGTATGCGCCGCTTTCAACGCGGACTTTGATGGCGATCAGATGGCTGTCCATGTGCCATTGTCGTTCGAGGCTCAATTGGAGGCCCGTGTACTCATGCTGGCCACCAATAACATCCTGCTGCCATCCTCAGGCCGGCCGGTAGCGGTACCGTCGCAGGACATCGTTCTGGGCTGCTATTACCTGACCAAAGTGAGGCCGAAGGCCAAGGGTGAAGGCGGCAATTACTGCTCTGCTGTTGAGGCTCTGGCGGCGTTGGAAGCCAAGGCCGTCGACCTTCACGCCCTCATCAACGTGCGTATCAACGGTCAGCTAATTGAGACTACGCCGGGCCGACTCGTCTTCAACGACGTTATGCCCAAGGCCATGCCTTACACCAACGAGGTTACCGGGCGGGGACAACTGACAGAGATCGTGGCCCAGATGTACAGGTTTTTGGGTCAGGACGAAACTGTAGCCTTCCTGGATAGACTGAAATTTACTGGTTTTGAGTACGCTACCAAGTCTGGCGTAACGGTCTCCATCGATGATCTAGTCGTTCCGAAGAAGAAGGACGAACTGATCGATGCGGCTGAGAAAAAAGTCGCCAAGATCCAGAAGCGGTACGAGCGCGGTCTTATCACCAACGGCGAGCGCTATAATCAGGTGATCGACACGTGGACGGGCGTCACCAACGATGTCGCCAAGGTCATGTTTGACAATCTGGCCCTGGAGCAAGATGGATTCAACCCGGTCTACATGATGGCCGACTCCGGTGCTCGTGGCTCGAAGGAACAGATTCGCCAGCTGGCCGGCATGCGTGGACTGATGGCCAAGCCGCAGAAGAAGATCACCGGTGGCGTGGGCGAGATCATCGAAAACCCAATCGTGGCCAATTTCCGCGAAGGCCTTTCGGTGCAGGAGTACTTCATCTCGACTCACGGTGCTCGCAAGGGATTGGCGGATACGGCGCTGAAAACGGCTGATGCGGGATATCTAACGCGTCGCCTGGTTGACGTGGCTCAGGACGTCATCATTCGCGAGCCAGACTGCGGGACGATTCTGGGACTGGAGATCCAGGCCCTCAAGGAAGGTGAGGAAGTCATTGAGTCGCTTTCCGACCGTATCCTTGGTCGTGTGTCGCTCGATGATGTTTTCGATCCTGTCAGTGATGAAGTCCTGATCGAAGCCGGCAAGCAGATCGGCGAAGATGAGGCCCAGGCTATCGAGGAAGCGGGCGTAGAAATGGTGCGCATGCGATCCGTGCTGACCTGTGAGTCGAAGTACGGCGTCTGTGCTCTTTGTTATGGACGCAACTTGTCGGTCATGAAGATGGTTGAGATCGGTGAGGCCGTGGGTGTTATCGCGGCTCAGTCGATCGGAGAACCAGGAACTCAGTTGACTCTGCGTACCTTCCACATCGGTGGTACCGCTTCACGTATTGCCGAGCAGTCGCGCGTGATCTCCAAATTCGACGGAAAGATCTCGTTGATCAATGTCAAGGTGGTCAAGCGCGACGAAGGCAGTTCCATGGTGATCAGTCGCGATGGTGTCGGTGAGGGACACATTATAGATGATCAGGGTCGCGTCAGGGCCCGATTGAAGGTACCTTATGGTGCTCACCTCATGGTCAACGACGGCGATGCTATCGCCAAAGACGATTTGATCTTTGAATGGGATCCTTATACCGGTACGATCCTTTCGGAGCGAGCCGGTGTGGTCAAGTTCAAGGACATCATTCCGGACGTATCAGTCCGCGAGGCTCATGATGGCCAGACGGGATTGATTCAGTTGTTGATCACGGACACCAAGGAGAAGAACCTCTTCCCATCGATTCAGATTGAGAGTCCCGCAGGCAAGACTCTGGCCAGCTACCGGCTGCCGACCGACGCCCAGTTGCAGGTCCAGGAAGACCAGAAGATCCAGGCAGGCGATTTTCTCGTCAAGATGCCCCGCGTAATCGCCAAATCCCGCGATATTACGGGCGGACTGCCGCGCGTGGCAGAACTTTTCGAGGCGCGGCGACCCCACGATCCGGCCGTGGTTACTGAAATCGACGGCATAGTGGAGTTCGGCAAGATCGTTCGTGGTCAGCAGCAGTTGATTGTAAAGGGGGACGAGGACGAGCACCGGGAGTATTTGATTCCCCACGGTAAGCACCTAATGGTCCACGACAGCGATGAGGTTCGGGCCGGAGAGCGGCTCTGCGAAGGAGCCATTGCCCCGCATGACATTTTGCATATTCTTGGCGTATATGAAGCTCAGTCGTACCTGGTTAATGAGATCCAGGAAGTCTATCGTCTGCAAGGAGTTCGAATCAACGATAAGCACATTGAGGTTATCGTTCGACAGATGATGCAGAAGGTTCAGATTGAGAGCATCGGCGACACCAATTTCCTTGAGGGTGAACGAGTTGACAAGCTCAAGTTTGCCGAGGAAAACTCTCGAGTGATTGCTGAAGGTGGCGACCCGGCGACTTCGAGCCCGCTGCTTCTCGGAATCACTCGGGCCTCGCTGTCCACTGATAGCTTCATTTCAGCCGCCTCCTTCCAGGAGACCACCAAGGTCTTGACCGAAGCCGCAGTCTCCGGTAAGATCGACTATTTGATGGGCCTCAAGGAAAACGTCATTATTGGTCACTTGATACCGGCTGGTACCGGAGTTGATCGATACAAGGACATCCAGGTGCAAGATGATTCCGACCTGGTGGTGGAGGAACTGACGAGCGAGACAGGCGGCGACGAGGTCGTCACGGTGGCCGACATTTTTGACAAAAACGCTTGACAGACATAGACCTTCTCGATACTATACGGGACTGTTCTGTGAATTTTTCTGGCGTAGTGTTGTGACCCTGGTACAGGAGATATTTTGCCGACGATCAATCAGCTAATCCGCAAAGGGCGGAAACGTATTATTGAGAAGACCAATACCCCGGCTATGAAGGGGTCGCCACAGAAACGCGGCGTCTGCACGCGCGTTTATACGTCGACTCCCAAGAAGCCGAACTCGGCTCTCCGCAAGGTTGCCAGGGTGCGCCTGACGAACAAGATCGAAGTGACTGCCTATATCCCGGGTGAAGGACACAATCTGCAAGAGCACTCGATTGTCCTGATCCGCGGTGGAAGAATCAAGGACCTTCCCGGCGTACGGTATCACATCATTCGTGGTACTATGGATACATCCGGAGTGGCCGACCGCAAACGCAGTCGTTCAAAGTATGGGACCAAGAGGCCAAAGGCCTAACAGGTGGAATAAGTATGTCCAGAAGAAGTAAAACTGCTCACAAAGGTGCTGTACCGGATCCGAAGTTCGGCGACCGGATGGTTGCCTCCTTCGTGGCCTGCCTCCTAAAAGCAGGCAAGCGTTCAACGGCTGAACGAATCCTCTATGACGCCATTGATATAGCTGAGAAGCGAAGTGGCCAGGAAGGTCTGGAGCTTTTCCACAAGGCCCTCAATAATGTCAAGCCGGTCCTCGAAGTGAAGTCCCGCCGTGTTGGCGGTGCCACCTACCAGGTGCCGGTTGAAGTTCGTCCCAACCGCCGTACGGCTCTGGCCATTCGTTGGTTGATCAGCTACTCGGCGGCCCGCAGTGGCAAGAGTATGGCTGACAAGCTGGCGGCTGAACTCGTCGCAGCTTCGAATAACGAAGGGACGGCAATCAAGAAGAAGGAGGATACGCATAAGATGGCCGAAGCCAATAAGGCTTTCGCTCATTTCAAATGGTAGACAGAATCACGGCCTGCGACCGCAAAGATCGTTAGCGGGCTGAAACCAATCTTGCCAGAGAGGTTTGATTGTGGCTTTGTGATTAAGTGTTGAGTTGTTGCAAACTCGGTTGTTCTCCCTGCTGGACTGAATAAACCGGGTGCGACGCTCTAAGGCGCGTTTGCACCATTGGTAATTATATTGAGTCGGTCAGGGATTTTTTGCGTTTAATAGGTTTTTTATCATGCAGTTGGATCAAGTCAGAAATATCGGCATTATGGCTCATATCGATGCCGGAAAAACCACCACCACCGAGCGGATCCTGTTTTACACAGGACGCACTCACCGTATGGGTGAAGTGCATGATGGATCCGCCACGATGGACTGGATGGAGCAGGAGAAGGAGCGGGGTATTACGATTACCTCGGCTGCGACAACCTGTTTCTGGCGCGATCATTCGATCAACATTATCGACACTCCCGGTCACGTTGATTTTACCGCTGAGGTTGAGCGTTCGCTACGGGTGCTTGACGGGGCGGTAGCGCTGTTTTGCGCCGTTGGTGGCGTGGAGCCGCAGTCCGAGACCGTTTGGCGCCAGGCTGATCGGTATGGCGTCCCTAGAATTGCTTTCATAAACAAAATGGATCGCACCGGAGCCGATTTTGATGGCACCCTGAAGGCCATGAACGAATGCTTCGGCACCAGCTGCGTTGCGATTGCGATCCCGGCCGGAGAGGGTGAGCTGTTCAGCGGCACGATCGATCTTCTGACCATGAAATTCCGCGTTTTTCACGAGGACACCCAGGGCACCGTGTACGATGATCTGGAAGTCCCCGAGGATATGCTGGACAAGGCGAATGAATACCGCGAGGTGCTTCTTGAGGCCGTAGCTGAATACGACGATCAGCTCCTCGAGCAGTTTCTGCAGGACCAAGAGCTCGACCCGGTTCGGGTTTTGGCGGCCGTTCGAAAAGCCACTCTTGCCTCCGACGTTGTGCCGGTGCTGTGTGGCTCGGCGTTCAAAAACAAGGGGATCCAGAAGTTACTGGATGCCGTGGTGGATTTCCTTCCGGCGCCCTCTGATTTGCCGCCTGTCTCGGGTCACGTGCCTGGCAAAGAAGACAAAGTTCTGCATCGTAAGCCCGATCCCGACGAGCCAACCTCCGCGATTGCTTTCAAAATTATGACTGATCCGTATGTCGGGCGCTTGACTTATGTTCGGGTCTACTCCGGCGTGATCCACGCTGGCTCAGCGCTTCTCAATCCGTCCACCGGCAAGAAGGAGCGGGTCGCCCGGATCTTGCGGATGCACTCAAATAAGCGCGAAGACATCAAAGAAGCCACGGCCGGTGACATTGTGGCTATTATTGGTCTCCGCAAGACAACGACCGGCGATACGCTTTGTGATCCCAAGCACCCGGTCCTCCTTGAGAGCATGACTTTCCCTGTTCCCGTTGTATCAGTGTCCATCGAGCCCAAGACCAAGGCTGATCACGACCGCCTGGGCGAGGCCTTGGCCCGTTTGGCAGAAGAAGATCCGACTTTCCGCGTTCGTGTTGATGAAGAGACCGGTCAGACCATTATTTCCGGCATGGGCGAATTGCATTTAGAGATCCTGACGGTGCGTCTGATCCGGGAATTCAACGTTGGCGCGTCGGTTGGGCGCCCCTCGGTGGCCTACAAAGAAGCGATTACGAAGGAAGTCACGACTGAGGGTAAGTTTGTCAAACAGACCGGCGGCCATGGCCAATATGGCCACGTGGTTATGAGCATTGGACCATCGGATGGAGAAGACTTCGTTTTTGAAGACAAAATCGTTGGCGGAGCCATCCCGAAGGCTTATATTCCCTCGCTCAGAAGAGGCGTCGAGGAAGCGATGAGCGGCGGCGTCTTGGCTGGCTATCCGATTATTGGTGTCCATTGCAAATTGCTCGATGGCAGTTCGCACGAAGTTGACTCCAGCGAAATGGCTTTTCGGGTGGCCGCTTTTAAGGCCTTTCAGGATGGTGCCCGCAAGGCGGGTCCTGTTCTGCTGGAGCCGATCATGAATGTAGAAGTAGTAGTACCCGAGGCATACATGGGCGCCGTGGTTGGAAATCTGAATACGCGACGAGGCAAAATCAACGGGATGAGACCCCGCGACGATGTTACTCTTATAGCGGTGACGGTGCCCCTGGCTGAGATGTTTGGCTACGCCAATGCCCTGCGCAATTTGTCCCAGGGGCGGGCGGTTTTCTCGATGGAGTTTGCCGAGTATCAGCCGGTGCCAGAAGAAGTATCAGAAAAGATTTTTCAAGGTGTAAGATTATAACGGAGGTAGTCAGAGGCTATGGCGAAGGCGAAGTTTGAGCGGACGAAGCCGC
>CAZHDS010000142.1:0-8546 GCA_964531495.1 uncultured Ignavibacteriales bacterium | reverse complement strand
TGTCACAATCATCCCCGACGCCATCACTATCCATGTCATCCTGATCCGGATTGAATAAATCAGGACAGTTGTCCAGGGCACAAGTGTTGGCCGGGAAGTACGGATCGCCGTAACCATCTTCATCGGTGTCGGTGCAGTCATCGCAGACATCTCCGATCCCGTCGTTGTCATGATCGGCTTGATTCGCGTTGGCAATGAACACACAGTTGTCGCAAGCGTTACCGAGGTCGTCATTGTCGCTGTTATCCTGATCCGGGTTGTCCACAAGAGGACAATTGTCACAGGCATCACCATGGCCGTCATTGTCAGAGTCGAGCTGACTAAGACTGTGGACATACGGGCAGTTGTCGCAGATGTCGCCAACGCCATCATCGTCGGTATCAAGTTGGTCAGGGTTATACTCCGACAGGCAGTTATCACAGCCATCGCCGTGTCCATCAGAGTCAGAGTCCAATTGCTCTGGATTGGTCAATCCAACGCAGTTATCGACACTGTCCGGAATGCCGTCGAAATCAAGATCGATCAAGTACATGTCGGACTCACCAACGAACTCGACAACGGCCCAATACCGGTGATGCCCTTGGATAGCGTCATCTGGCAGAGAGTTGCACCATTCCCCAAGATCACGATTGTATCCGGCATTGGGACCCCACATACCGAGAGCAATCTCGATCCCCTGATTGTTCGGTTCACTTTCAGACCAATTGGTGTAGGACCAGGGCTCGCCGGTGATCCAGGCCCACTCATTGGTGCTGGCGTCAAGACCGCCCAGCCAGACAATATCCAGAATACTTGGGTTTTCGATATCAGCAATCAAGTTGTCCCGGATGAAGGCGTTTTCAGACGCGGTGGTAACCGTGGCCAGATAACCGGTATCACTCTCGACGACAAGGGATATGGCGGTATCGCGAGCATCTACCCACAACAGCTCCATCGGTAGTATGCCGTAGACATGTCCGTTACCGCCCTCCGCCTCGAACCAGCGGGCAACATTGATGAGCCCCGCCGCGTTGACCGGGCTCACGGCCGCCATTAGTCCGAATAGCACCGCGGACGCAATAACCAGCAACTTCCCTGCGTTCATAACAAGCTCCCTTGGGTTTTCTCCTTACAATACCAAGCACTTAGCCACTTCAATAAGTGGCCTGTCGTAATATAGCCGAAATTGTCGGTCTTACAAGCTGAACACGCCGTTGACGCAGTAGCTGCGAACTGTGAAAAACAGACTTTGCCCGCACAAAAAACTCTTGCGCTGTGAACCGAAAAACGTATAATGTACAAATCGTTTACTTGTAGCAAAGCGAATGGATTGGATAAGAAGTCAGAAATACAAGCCGCATCGCAGACGCTTTTTTCACGCTTTGGGCTGAAGAAAGTGACCACGGACGATATCGCTCGGGAGGCCCGGGTCTCCAAAGCGACGGTATACAAGATTTACTCCAACAAGAGTGATATCTTCAACGATGTCGTTCAGCTTGAGGCCAAAGAACTCCTTGAGGCAGTCAAAAAAGCTGTCGCTGGCGAGACTACAGTCGAGGCCAAGTTCCGTTCTCACTTAGTTACAAAGTTCAGCAAGCTGCGCCAGTTGGTCAACTTCTATCACGTTACCAGTGGCGTAACCAATGAACATTGGCCTCATATCGAAATGGTCCGCAAAGACTATATAAAAGCGGAACAAAAGATTCTGGTCAGCATTCTGGAAGGCGGCATCGCCTCAGGCGAATTGGACGTCAAAGACGTTGACTTGACGGCTCAGATGATGATAATTGCGTTGAAGGCTCAGGAATACGAGTGGATGATTGACAGTCTCGATGTATCCTTGGAGCAGTATGTTGACCTTATGGTCAGTGTCATGTTGAATGGCATAAGAAAGAGGTAAGAAGTTGGCGCCAACCGTTTCCCAAGACCCATCAAATTCTGGCAGTCCTCACACTTTTCATATTCCTGTCATGGGCACTGGTTTCACTGTCGATACACCGTTGAAGGTCGCCCGGTTCGGCATCTCGTCGGTGGTCTCGATTGGCGATGATATCCTGCTTGAGCAGATGCGCAAACTGCACAGTGAGAAGAACGATATCCCTTTTGAGCCGATTGCGCACGATGCCGAAGATTGCCGCGCCCGACGGATCACAGCCTACTTGAATCTTCTGCATGATCTCGTAGACCAACAAGTTACAGCCATTCGCTCCGCCGAATTTGGACCCGACAGTGACGTTACGAAGTTCTTCGAGCTGCTCCCGGAATCAGATCTTAAGCGGCAATATCATGCCATGCTAGCGCTCACCGACGCCCAGGATCGTAAATCCGCTCAGATTGACCTGCGGCAGCAGATCATACCGGGACGCATCGACGTCAACATAATGACCAAAGTTGACTTTGACCGATACAACAAGGGTGTGAAGCAGCCTCCGGAGCAAAGCGTTGCCCTCTCGGCCATGCGTGGGTTTGCCAAGAGCAAATTGCGTTCGTCGGTCGTTCTTTCGGCTGGCATGAACCGTCGCCTTTTCGGATATATGTCCGAGTTCGATGACTTCTTCCCGAATGCCGACGGCACCATGCGCAAGAAGATTGTGCTCAAGATAAGTGATTTCCGATCGGCTCGACTGCAAGGACTTCTACTCGCCAAGCAGGGGCTATGGATCTCGGAGTACCGGATTGAGTCGGGTCTCAACTGCGGCGGTCATGCCTTCGCCAGTAACGGCCATCTTCTGGGACCTATCCTCAATGAAGTCCACCGCAATCGCGAAACCCTCTACGAAAGCCTCTTACCGGCCTATCGCAAAGCACTCGCTTCCAGGAATGACGGCGTCTCGCCCGATCCGCCCCTCGCCAGAGTTACGGTACAGGGTGGTATCGGTACCGCCGCCGAGGATCTCCTGATGCGAGAGTACTATCATGTCGATGGTACCGGCTGGGGAACTCCTTTCTTGTTGGTCCCTGAGGTCACCAATGTCGATGATGCTCATCTCCAACAGTTGGTCAAGGCGGACGATGCGGACGTTGAGCTCAGTCATGGCTCACCTTTGGGCGTGCGCTTCTGGAGCCTGCGCACATCGACCAGTGAGGAAGGCCGGAAAAAGCGCATAGAGGACGGACGGCCCGGCAGCAAATGCCCCAAGGGATATTTGAAATCGAATACGGAGTTCACCGACCAACCGATCTGCCCCGCCTCGGTAACTTTCCAGAACCGGAAGACAAAACAGCTGACTGGCCTCTCTCAAATGGGCAAGAAACTGGCAGGAACGATCGAAAGAGCCCTGGCCAAGACCTGCCTGTGCCAGGTTCTGGCCACGGGACCTCTTCTTAAGCACAAGATCGTCGAACAGCAAGAATCCTCTGTCTGTTGCGGACCAAACATCATCAACTTTGCCGATGTATTCAGCCTGTCGCAGATTATCGACCACATCTACGATCGCCAGTCGATCATGAACCGTAAAGATCGCCATCACATGCTGATCACCGAACTCCAGCTGTACGTTGACTACCTCAAAGAAGAACTGCGCGATCAGTCCGACGGCCTGATCGAACGAACCTCCAAGTACTTCATGGAGTTCAAAACCAATCTTCTTGTTGGGATTGAGCATTATCAGGAAATGGCCGGTCAACTCGGTCTCGAGCAGCGCCAGGCTTTCGTCAAGGAACTTGATGCGCTCCTGGCGGAGATCGAAGAGACCTTCAGCTCTGCCCAGCTCACCCTCGCCGTCCAAGGTAACGGCTGAGCAATTCGCCCCGGCAAACCGACCTCCGGGTTAACCTGCCTTTTCAGCTAGGCTAGGAGTGTGATGTCTCGGTCAGGCTGATCGCTTCTTCAGGGCAGAGATCAAGGCAGAGCGCGCAGCCATAACAATTCTCGTGCGTCAATACAAATGTCTCGTCGGTCAGCTTGCGAGCGCCGAAGTAGCAGACATCGACGCAGTTGCCACAGTCACTACACCTTGTCGCGTCGGTTACTTCGATGTACCGACCCGGATCGCATTTTTCATCCGGCTTGGTGAAGTACTCACAGCAGCAGTCACAGCAGAAACAGATGCCATCGGTGCGAGTACGATCCTTATCATCTCGGAACGGCCGTGTGACCAGTTTCTTCTTTTCGGCCATGGGCACCAGCGCAGCGGCTTCCTCGCGATCAACTTCACCTACGTTGGAACCCACGAACTCGGAGTCAAATCGAAACCAAAGACAAACATGTAGGCCAGAGCTCTTGCAGTTCTGAGTCTTTTCGCGACAGCCGCAATCAGAGATCCAGAAACGGTCGGTGTTTCGAATAAGCTCACGCGCCTCATCCGGCGTGCAGACGTAGTGAAAAGCAAGATCAGTATCACTCATTGGACGACATCCTTTCTATGCAGGTCATCCCCCTCTCAGAGGTGGAGGATCGGACACAGAGTGTGCCATTCGGGGCGACCTTAGATCAGTGGCGACCCGAAGATATACTGTTCTTGTGTGATGCACAAAGAGACCATTTCAAAGTCAGCTCCGTGGTGTCACCGAAAGAGTAACTCTGTCACCCCATGAAGGGGTAGCGGTAGTTACGCGGGGGCACGAAGGTCTCCTTGATCGAGCGCGGCGAGGTCCATCGCAGCATGTTCTGGATACCACCTGCCTTGTCGTTCGTGCCCGAGGCCCTACCACCACCAAATGGCTGCTGACCAACCACGGCACCGGTCGGCTTGTCGTTGATATAGAAATTACCGGCAGCGTGACGCAAGGTCCGCTCGGCCAAAACCACAGCCTGGCGATCGGTTGAGAAAATCGCTCCGGTCAGCGCGTACGGCGAAGTCTGATCGCACAGATGCAGCGTCTTGGCGAATTCTGCATCCTCGTACACATATATCGTAACGACCGGGCCAAAAATCTCTTCTTCCATCGTCTTGGCGTGAGGGTCGGAAGCGAGCACGACGGTCGGCTCGATGAAGTATCCCTTTGACTTGTCGTAGCCACCACCGATCAGGATTTCTTCGACATCGGAGGTCTTGACATGATCGATGTAGGCCGTGATCGAATCAAAAGCAGCTTCATCGATAACAGCGTTGATGAAATTGGTATGGTCCTCGGGATCACCCATCTTGAGTTCGCCGACTTCCTTGATGAGCTTCTCTTTGATCTGCGGCCACAGTGATTTCGGAAGATAACAACGTGACGAGGCGGAGCATTTCTGCCCCTGGAACTCGAACGATCCTCGCAGAATGGCGGTCGCTACTTCTTCGTAGTTGGCTGACGGGTGGGCAACAATGAAGTCCTTGCCGCCGGTTTCGCCGACGATACGCGGATACGCCTTGTAGTTGGCGATATTATCACCGACCGTCTTCCACATGCTTTGGAATACGCGGGTCGAACCGGTGAAATGAATTCCGGCCAGATTCGGATTGCGCAAGACCGTGTCACCGATCGACGATCCTGGAGCGAAAATCATGTTGATCACGCCACCGGGCAAACCGGCTTCGCGGAAGATATTCATCAGCAACCCGGAGGTGTAGGTAGCGCTTGAGGCCGGTTTCCAGACGGCCACGTTGCCTAACATCGCGGGAGCAGTCGGCAGGTTGCCGTTGATCGATACGAAGTTGAACGGCGTCACAGCGAAGATGAATCCTTCCAGCGGACGATGCTCCATGCGATCCCAGATTCCGGGGGCGGAGTCGGGCTGGATCTCATAAATCTGCTGCATGTAATAAGCGTTGAAGCGGAAGAAATCGACTAACTCGCAGACCGCATCGATTTCGGCCTGGTAGGCGTTTTTCGAATGCGCCAGCATCGTGGCGGCGTTCATCGTGGCGCGATACGGACCGGCCAGCAAATCAGCCATTTTCAGGAATATCGCCGCGCGATGTTCCCACGGCATGAAGGACCAACCTTGCTTAGCCGCCAGACAGGACTCGACCGCCGCCTTGACGTCATCGGCGGTACCCTGATGATAATGACCTAACACCAGGTCATGGTTGTGCGGCGCCGTAATCTTGATCCTGGTGTCGGTCTTGACGTCTTCGCCGTTGATAACCATCGGGATCTCGAGCTGTTTGGACTTCAGATCGGCCAACGCTTCTTGCAGATCGGCGTATTCTGGTGAGTCGGGGGCGTAATTGAGAACGGGCTCGTTCTCAGGCAGTGGCACTTCGAATTTCGACATCGCTGTTACCTCGTGTTTCTTATCGCTACAATCTCAAATCTTCTCGTTTTGTCATCCCAGCCTCGCCCTTTTCACGCCGCCGGAAGCAGAGAGGAACGTGTTTCTTATCCGCTACACCGTATCGGCCGCAGGGAGAAACACACTCTGTGTGCGTCATTCCCGCCCCCTTCGCGTCATTCCCGCGAAAGCGGGAATCCAATCTTGGCGGGTCCGAAGACGGATCCGCCCTACCGGGCGTACCAATCCGCCGCCGTCATACGCCCTAAGCGCGGGCAGAATGATAATATGGAAAGAGGAAGAGGGCAATGGATTTTGGCAAGGCTCGGAGCTCGCCCAGAGGACCCACTCCACCTCAGGCACAAAGTTGGTGCAGGTCGATCAAGGCACTGCCAGCGGCAATGCTCGACTAGTCGGATGACTTCTCCTTAGTATCCCTTACAGGCGATAGAAGAGAGCCCAGTGTCGTAGGATTCACATCCTCGAACTTCAGAGCATGAAGTCCCCTAAGATTGAAGGGCAAGGATTCTGGTTCAGTGCCGGGAAGCAGTACCGGAATAACTCGCTTTTTTTGCCCTAGAGCCATGCCTATCTCCACCGATACATTGTGCATTCCCTTTGACCCCCGGTTAATTAGAGCAATTACGGTTCGAGAGGATTGTAAACTAGTCTTGAGAACAGCGCCAATAGTCTCACCTGCCGATACGCCAGTCATATCAAACACACTGAATCCCAAATAGAGCAACATATCTCTGACAATTGCCGCGTGGGCTCGGTCCTCACTGCTGTAGGCAAGGAATACGTCGTAATCGTCAGGCATAGGTGACGGAGCCTCAGGCTCAGATCGTTCCTCAAGCAAAAACTCTATGCTAGCGTTGCGTAAATCATGTTGCTTCAGCCAAGTCTTTCCGAAAGGGGCTCCCAGCAATCCTGCTAGGTCTCGGTCATTCAGTAGCAACGACGCGACAACCCGTTGTACTTGATCAGGGATAGTCTCAACATTGGGCAGCCCGTCTGACATCCACGTTTCGACAACACCACATAAATCCCGAGAACGCCATAGATGGCGAAATACTGCAGGCCACCGCTGTTCGATGCTTCGTGTAACAGCAAAGTACGCTAGCGGAATCTCCCCAAGGCCACTTGATGCCGCCGTTGCACGGAATATGGCCCGATCCACTAGGAGGTTATTCACGAATCGTACGGCGGTTCGAGGATTGTCGCCAGACGCAAGGCTAATGATAGGGACCAAATCACCGAAGCTCTTCTGGTCGGCCACGCTGAGCCGCGATATCACACTGTCCCAGAACGTAGCCATGCGATTTCTGTGCGGTGGGATATGAAAGGGTAGCTGTACGATCTTGTCCAGATAGGCACATCCCTCGAATTCCGCTATGCCGTATTCTTTTTCATACCGGTGGTGCAAGTAGCCTTCAAGGACCTTTCTGGCTACGCCAAGGAAGAAGATGAAGCCCGGTTGTGCCAAGACAAGCTTGATGTTTTCAAGTAGCCGAATCGCTTTGTCGGGGAAACAGCGATCAAGATCGTCGATGAGCACTACAACACGCGCCTCCTTCGGGATGGGTGCCTTTGAAAGCTGCTCGAACGCCTCGAAGAAGAGACTTCGGTCGAGGAGCGGGTCCAGAGCAATACTCTCGGAACGATCAATCATGTCCTTTGCCACAAACGAGGCCTCGATTTCAGCAAACCCGGGTACCTTGATTTTCGAGCTGGCCGAGAAACCATAAGCAACCGCCCGAAGTCCTCGGACTAGACTCTTGCCCCCATCCTCAAGCGTGCTCAAAAAAGTCTTGTTCCGTTCTATCTCGCGAACAATGGTAGCGACGAGGGGAACTATCGGCTGCTCTTCACTCTCGTATCTCCAAGCATTGAACCACACCGTTATGACATTCTTCTCTTCTCCCAGGCGTTCCTCCACCATACGCAAGAGGCTCGTCTTTCCGGTACCCCACTCACCAAAGACTCCAACCGTGAAGGGACCAGGTGTCTCCTTGGCCACATCGGCCAGAACCTGAGCGTACTTGCCGAACCCCAAGCCATCAGCACTCGTCGGCGTTCCCTCTCCGACCGCCTGATCACTTAGAAGACTCAGCGCATTCTCCGCTGTCTCTTGCTTCTTGACCACCTTGTCTCCCGCCTTGCGTGTGGGTGGAGCGGCCCCTCGGGTTCTTCACTCCGCCGGTTTGCCATCGATATTGGGTCAGTGGGTAAGATAGGGAGTCTTGTCCTGTTTTGTCAAGTCGTCTGTGCGGGATGGCGGGTCCGAAGACGCACCCATTCTACAAATCAAATAGAACCGGGCGACCCGATCGGGCCGCCCGTTGAGATAACAAATATCGGTCGAGGCACAAAGCCCCTACTGCAACAGGATCATCTTCTTCGTGGCGGTGAAGCCGTCAGTAAC
>CAZHDS010000141.1:0-8634 GCA_964531495.1 uncultured Ignavibacteriales bacterium | reverse complement strand
GAATTCAGGTACTCGAAGAGCGATCCCAGGAACTGTCCGTTCGATCCAATCGCATATGGCAGGTATGACAAGACTATGGTGGCCACGAGGGTCAGCGCAAAGCGCACCCGATCTCGACCGGAAAAGTGTAGCAGCACGAAGGGGGCGAATAGTAGTCCCGGAAGTTTTATCAGCGTTGCCAGAGCCAGCAGGAAGCCGGCCAAGATCGCGCGTTTGTCGCTTATCGCGATCAGAGCTGCAACCAGGAAGGGCATCGCCATGATGTCCACGTGTGTCGATAGATAGAACTCGGTCAGGATCAAGGGCGAAAACAGCCAGAGCAGGATATGGCTACGGCAGATGCCAGTGCGGCGCATCCACAGTAGCAATGCGGCAATCGTGAGCAGTTCCGCCAGGACAGAAAGCAATTTCATTCCCCAGGTAGCATCACCACTAATCGCGTGAGCGGCCAGAAACAAGCTTTGAGCCATGGGCGGATATATCGTTGGCAACCACGCATGATTGATGTTAGGAAAGACGGTGGTGTCCTGCAGATGGTCCAGAACGGGGTCGGTCGGGGCGTGGACATAAGGATTGAGTCCGGCGGCATTGACTTTGCCATCCCAGACATAACGATACACATCGTCAGACAAGTAGTTCTTGTCGCTAGCGCCAATAAGCATGACGACCCTGACGAGCAGGGCGATCAGTAGAATCACATTGAAGAGGCGGCGATGGGTATCATTGAAGTCGAGATGGCGGCCGACCATGAAGATGGCGATCGACAGGCCGAACAGAATCTGAGAAATGATAAGGTACTTGATGACGCGGGGCGAATCGTAGTCCGGCAGAAAGATCGCGGCTGCGCCGAGCACGAACAGTGCCATCAGGAGGATTAGCCAGGTTGCCGGTTTCACTTTGAGAGAGCCTCTCGCAGGATAATCCAGAGGAACTTCACCCCAGCGCGGAAGGAACCGACTAGGGTACCGGAAATTTTGGATTTGCCGATCCGAGCGCGGTATGATACGGGAACTTCGCAACACTTCAGGCCGTGCTTAATTGCTTTTACCTGCATTTCCGTAGTCCATCCAAAATCGCGGTCCTTCATGTCCAGCGATTGGTACGCGTGATAGCGGATAGCTCGAAAAGGTCCAATGTCCGAGAAGCGTTGTCCCCAGATTAGCCGAATGAGTCCCGACGTCAGCCAGTTGCCGAACGCCGCTACGGGCGGCAGGGCATGATGAGCCTGGAGAGTGAGCATGCGAGAGCCGATCACCATGTCATACTCCTGCTTGACGATGGGGAGCAGAATCTGTGCGGCCTCCTCCGGATAGTCACTGTAATCGGCATCAATGAAAAGCAGGATGTCGGTATCGCCGTCTGCCGAGGCCACCGCCTTGAGACAGGCCGCCCCATAGCCACGTTCCGACTCATGCACGACTATCGCGCCGCCAGCTCTGGCCACTGCGGCCGTATCATCGGTAGATCCATTGTCGCATACGATCACCCGATCGATGTCCGCCGGCAGGTCACGCAGAACTAGCGGCAGCGATTTCTCCTCGTTCAGAGCCGGGATGATGGCTGTTACATTGTAACCGGCGTACAATCTTCAACTACCTCTTGTCGTTGAGTGACCAGTCATAGTCAAGATAGTGGATCCGCCACTCCACGCCAAGAAGCGACTCCACTTCTTCGGTGGGGCGGTGCTGGATCAGAAAATTGAGAGCGGCATTCTCCTTCTTGGACACCGAAGAGAACTGCCTGGCCTTATCGTAATAGCGCTCTACGAAATCATCGCCGTACCAATCGAAGATCGAAGAAATACGGGCGGTACGAGTGCTGGCGTCGAAGATATTGTGAACGCTTGAATTGGCAAAGCCGGTCGCGGCCACGGTCAATTGCGAATCGAGCGACTCGGGATAGAAAGGCGCGGACAGAAGCGGGGGGCAGCCGATGGAAGCACAGTTGACCGCGACATGAATGCGTGGCTCAGTGAAGTTCTTGCGCAGAATGTTATGCTCGATATCGTTGAGGGTCATGTTGCTGCCTGCTACCAGCCACTTCTTGTCATCCCAGACGCCATCGATGTCCTGGATCGAGGGCACGGGGTACGCATCCACAATCGAACGGATGGTCAGGATATTGTAAGCGTTGCAGTAGAACGCCATCAGTTGGTCCGGCGTAGCGCTGGCCAGATCGGCAGTGCCGATCTGTTCCACCATAGCAGTGAGTGAATCTGGTTGAGCCTTGATCTTGGCATAAGCAACCTGTCCGGAGCTGACATGCTCGGAGAGGAACGCTGCGTATGTGGAGTATGCATGATCGTAAGGTTGTATCTGCGTCTGGGAGTGCGTGTCCTCGCTGGAGCAGGCCAGCAGCAGAAGAAACACGAAACTGATCAGGGCCAATTGTCTCATCTGTCCTCGCTCGGTTGAAGTGATCGTGCAATTCTCAGCCCAGGGGGCACAAGTCCTATAAGTCAAACGAACTGAAGTTGGTCTCCCGATCGGCGGGATGTTTGTCCCATCGATTCTCAAGTTTCAAGACTCCGCGCGGACATAGATGGGCGCACATGCCACACCCAACACAAGCCGCCCGCTTGAAATCAGTGTTGCTCTGGGCGTACAGACGAACATCGATACCCATCTCACAATACGTGCTGCAGTTGCCGCACGAAATACACATGTCATCCTTGACCGTGATGCGAAAACGCCCGAATTTCTGAATCAGTCCCATTGATGCAGCCAGGGGACAGAAAAAGCGACACCAGACGCGGCTCCCCATAAGCGGATACAGGCCGACCCCAAGCACCCCTGACAACGAAGCTACCACCACGAATTGGTAGAACCCCTGGATCTTGGAGACGATCATGTCGAAAGCAGCACGGTCAGTGACCCACTGCCCGGCGCTGTTCTCGTAATGAAGCCCCCAGTTGATGATGATCAGCGCGGTCGTAATGATCGCTGTGAGCAGAACGGCATGAATAGAGTACCGCTCAAAGCGCCACGCTCCGGAGCTCTTGTTGGACAGGTGTCGAAAAGACTCGCCAGCTGTTTCCGCCAGGCCACCACACCCGCACACCCAGGAACAGTACCACCGTTTGCCAAACATGAAGGTCATGATTGGTACCAGCACCAGTGAGCCGAGGACGGCGTAGATGACAATCAGGATCGGATAATCAAGTATGTACGACAACGATAGATATTCCAGCTTCAGCGGCCAGAAAAGAGAGAAGACAAATCCCTTTGATTCAAACATCTCCATGACGGTCGGGATGGAAAAAGCGAAGACAACCTGGATGACCATCAGCGAGATTGTGCGCAGGCGGTGATATCGACTATTGCCATGAACCTTGAGAAACCACGCGCCACCTACCACTATGGCCAGAGTGTAGAGAACGCCGTAGAGGTTCCATTTGCTGGCTAGACCGACGGCCTTGGCGATCGGGTCGAAGACCGGCGTGAAGTAGATCAGAATGTAGAAGGCAAACAGCAGGCCGCTAAGCACCCAACCCCAAAGGCCCCGCGAACGGACGCCTGACTTGTATGTTGTCAGGAGACCAGCCTGCATCAGAGAGACCCCACGGATGATTTCTGTACTTCGAAGCGGGGCATGAACTCTTCATCGAAATTGGCTTCAGGCAAGTGCTCCAGGACCCAATCCAGCTTTCGCTTTTCCTCCACCCAACGAACCAGCGGTCGATGATCCCAGCGCCGACCGATGAAATTGAACCCGATCACGGTCCCATCCGGCATGTAGGTTATGCGCTGCGTATAGAGCGTGCCCGGTTCTCGCTGGAACCAATTCTCTTCGCCCTCAAACCTGAAGTTCACATATCCGGCGGTAGTGTACTCAAGGTCGAAAAACTTGGCCGAGTTGTAGAATGTACCGCGTTTGTAGATGTGTTCATCACCCGCGATATTCAGTCCCGCGATTTTCCCCTGGTCGCGTGACGTATACCATAGCTGCTCCGGTCGCTGTACGCCATTAAACCAGACCACCGAAGTACAATCACCGGCGGCGTAGATGTCTGGCAGGTTGGTGCGAAGCTGCTGATCGACAATTACCCCGCCACCCTGGTCCAGTTCAAGGCCGCTACCCTGAAGCCAATCGGTCTGTGGACGCACACCGATAGCGAAAATCACCAGGTCGCATTCTATAGTCTCGCCCTCACCAGTCTTAATGCCCATAACGTGGCCATCACGTCCCAGAACCTCACGGCACTCCGATTTCAACCGGACGTCGCAACCATGGTGTTGCAGGTGCTTCGTGATTAGATCCCCCTCGGTCTTGTCGAGCGCGATCGGCCAATACCAGTCCTCCCGTATCACGAAGGACACTCTCAGACCAGCCTTCAGGAGTATCTCGGCCGCTTCGCAGCCTATCAGTCCGCCCCCAACAACCACGGCCCGTATCGCCTGCGGAATCTCTTTCTGCAGCCATTCAAGATTTTGCCAGGTCACGAAGTTGCCGACGCCATCCAGGTCTTGACCGGGCCAGTCAGCCATTCGTGGCACTGAACCGCTGGCGATCAGCAAACGGTCGTAGGGGAGTTTGTTGCCATCGGCGAGACTTAGTGTTTTGCCATCAGCATTGAGGCTGATCACTGAATCGCGAACTCTTTCAAACCCCATGCGCTGGTAATGGTCGCGTTGAAACGGTTCAACATCGGTCGCGCTCATTTGACCGCAGGCGACGTACATGAGCGCGGGGCGGGAGAAGAAGTTGTCGGATTCCTTTGATACGACTGTAATTGAGGCGTCAGCGTGGCGGTGTCGGATGGCGGTGGCGGCATTTATCCCGGCCACACCATTACCAATGATAACATATTTCACAGCATTCCCGTGCTATTGGGCCGAAATCGTAAGACAGGGGCGCCCAGGGTCAACCTTGCCCCAGTCACAGGGTGACTCCTTCTGAATCAACAGAATATGGACCGGGCTGGTTCCGCGCAAGTTTCAAACGAAGGCGACTGAAGAACGGGGAACCACTTGACCGCCCGGTGAGGTTCCGTATAATGATCGGGTTGCTCCAAGTTCACGCCGAATTAGGGACCACGGATGAATAGCGCGGTTGGCACACGCAGACTCTATGAGATTACTCTGGGACGCATTCCTTATGAGCATGGGTGGGATTTCCAGAAGCGACTGCTCAAGCGACGGGCTGCCGGAGAAGTTCCTGATTGTATAATCACATGTGAGCACAATCCCGTTCTGACCATGGGGCGCGGTACCGATCGCGAGAATCTTCTGGCCGGAGCGGAGGAACTCGAGAACCGAGGTGTGGAGCTTTTTGAAATCGAGCGGGGGGGAGACATCACCTTCCACGGCCCTGGACAGGTTGTACTCTATCCGATCATAGATTTGAAGGAGCGGGGCCGAGATACGCATAAGTATTTGCGTGATCTGGAGCAGGTTACTATCGGTACTCTGGCTGAGTTTGGGTTGAAGGCCAGCATTAGGGAGGGTTTGACCGGAGTTTGGGTCGGCGATTCAAAGCTGGCCGCGATTGGAGTGGCTGTCTCGAAGTGGATCACCTATCATGGCATCGCCATCAATGTTACCACCGATCTCGACTGTTTTAGCTTGATCAATCCCTGCGGCATCACCGCGTACCCGGTTGGTTCGGTCGCCGAGCAGCTAGGGCATGATCCCGGGATTGATCAGTTCCGGCAGAGAATAGTGGCTCAGTTCGCGAGTCATTTCGGATACACAATAGAAAAGGTCGATGATCCCGACTTGTTGATCACCGACCTTTGACTCAGATACAGGCTTTGGACCGCCTGAGCGATTTCCATCTACGCATTTGGGATGTGGATCGCGCGTTTGTTGGCATTGAGTCCAGCCTCCATGAGGGCTTCTGAGAGAGTCGGATGCACGGCCATCATGTGGCCGAGATCTTCGGCAGTACCATCCATTTCCATCAAGACCGTTCCGGCATAGATGATATCGCCCGCATGGGGACCGACAATATGGATGCCCAGGAGTTCGTCAGTAGCGGCATCTGAAATCACCTTCGCGAAACCGCCAGTCGCGAGCGTCGCCACAGCTTTCCCAACCGCCTGATACGGGAACTTGCCGACCTTGATCTTGCGTCCAGAAGCCTGAGCTTCCTTTTCGGTCAGGCCGATGCCAGCAATTTCCGGATCGCAGAAGACCGCGTACGGCACCGCTTTCCAGTCCGCTGTCGTGGCCGCTCCGGCAATCGCTTCGACGGCTACGATGCCCTCGTGTGAGGCTTTGTGGGCCAGCATGAGGCCACCCGTGACATCGCCAATCGCATAGATGTTTGACGCACTGCTCTCCATCTTGGCGCCGACGGTCACAAAGCCTCGGGAATCGAACTTCACGCCCGCTTTCCCCAAATCAAGACTCTTGGTGTTCGGTAGCATTCCGGCCGCCACGAGCACCATGTCATAGGTTAACGAGTCGCTCTTGCCGCCCGTCTCCATTTGGACTGTGACCTTGCCACCTTCGACGGTCGATGAGACCACTTTCGAGGACAGCAAGATCTTCATCTTCTGTTTCACGAGAGCCTTCTCGGCGACCGCGGAAACGTCGGCGTCTAGCGTGGGGAGGACCGCATCCAGCAGCTCGACTATCGTGACCTTGGAGCCGAGAGTATTGTAAACCGTGGCCATCTCAACGCCAATAGGTCCAGCACCAACAACCAGGAGTTCCTTCGGAATCGACGGTAGCTCGATCGCTTCCCGCGCACCCACGATAGTCTTGCCGTCACGCTTGAGCATCGGCAATTCCATTGGCGTGGTGCCGGTGGCAATGATGAAGTTCTCAGCGCCGACCGTAGTCTTGCCGTCCTTGCCAGCGACTTCGATTTCGTTGGCCGAGAGAAAAGAAGCACTGCCGTTAATCAGCGTGACACCAGCCTTTTCCAAGAGCAGTTTGACGCCACCAGTGAGACGCTTCACGGTGGCGTCTTTGTGCTTGCGGAGTTTGTTCAGGTCGATATCGACGTTTCCGGCCGTGACGCCGATCCGAGCAGCCTCCTCAATCGTGCGCTTGAGTTCAGTGGCGTAGAGCAGAGTCTTCGAGGGAATGCAGCCCCAGTTCAGACAGACGCCGCCATAGTATTCACGTTCTACGATAGCTGTCTTCATGCCCAATTGGGCTGCCCTGATGGCAGCGACATAGCCGCCGGGGCCGGCGCCAATCACCACAAGTTTGTATTTATCCGTCATTCTCGATATCCTCGCTTTAGATGACCTCAATAAGCCAGCTGTCAGGATCCTCCAGGAACTCAATCATGCGGCGCAAGAACTGAACCGCATAGCCACCATCGATCACCCGATGGTCAAACGAAAGGCCGAAATTGAGAATGGGTCGGATGACAATTTCGCCGTCGCGAACGACCGGCTTTTCGACAATCTTGTGAACCCCCAGGATAGCGACCTGCGGTTTGGCTATGATCGGCGTCGAGGCCAGAGCCCCCATGCCACCAGCGTTGGTGATAGTGAAAGTACCACCCGTGATTTCGGCCATTGTCAGAGAATCGGCGTTGGCTTTGTCGGCGACTTCGCGCATGCCCTTGGCCACTTCCAATAGCGATTTCTGCTCGCAGTGCTTGATCACGGGCACGATCAAGGAATTGTCGCGGGCCACGGCCATGCCAATGTTGAAGTAGCTCTTAACATGAAGGTTATCGCCTTCAAACGTTGAATTTATCCACGGAAATTCCCGGGCCGCGAAGATAATAGCCTTGGCGATAAACGGCATAAAAGTCACTCTTACGCCATGCTTCTGTTCGATCTGGTCAACGTGACGCCGACGCCAGGCCACCAACGCCGACATGTCGCATTCATCGAAAGTTGTCACATGAGGGATCGTGAAGGCTGAGTTCACCATGTGCTCCGCGATGACTTTGCGGATGCCGACGACGGGGATGATCTCTTCGGGCTCAGCATTCGGGAAAACGAAATCCGGTTGGATCTGGTCGACTTGGTGGCGCATGTCGATGTATTTGATAACATCGGCCTTGGACACGCGGCCGTCCTTGCCCGTTCCCTGGACCTTGCGCAAATCTATGAAATGCTCGCGAGCCAGTCGTCTCACTACCGGCGAAGATTTGACAGCTTTGATGCCGCCTGCGATTGACTCCTCGTCGCTGTGGATGCCCATCCGACAGTGGTGTTCAGTGATCCCCACAAACTCCTCGGGCGGCTCGATTACATCCTGCTCAGCTGGGATGTGTTCCTGGTCGTCATCGGCAGAAGTTTGGAACGTCTTGGCGGCCGAGGTTTCTCCCTCAACATCCATGACCGCTATCTCAGTGCCGATCTCAACCACCGTATCCACCTCAACAAGGTGCTTCTTCATCACGCCGTCGTAGGGTGATGGTATCTCGACGTTGATCTTGTCGGTCATGATCTCGACTAGAGCATCATCAGCCTTGACCTTATCGCCTTCGTTCTTCAACCACTTGACGATTGTGCCTTCGACAACCGATTCACCCAGAGGGGGTACGATTACTTTGTATTCCATAGCGGCTCCTTCAATACTCCAGTACCTTCTTGGTGGCCCGCGTGATCTTCTCCGCGTTGGGCAGGAAAAAATGCTCCATCGGCGGCGCAAACGGCATGGCTGGCACATCAAGACCACACACCCGGATAACCGGGGCGTCCAGATAGTCAAAAGCCTC
>CAZHDS010000140.1:0-8761 GCA_964531495.1 uncultured Ignavibacteriales bacterium | reverse complement strand
GTGGTTTCAGACTGAGTCGAGCATTTAACCTAACTACATAGACCCGATTTCACGCATTTAGTTCCCCGTAAATTCCGCATCGGGCTGGAGGCGATCTAATGGACGTTAGTGGGATTCTGTGAACCGCTACTAAGCTATAGTGGACCGGCTCCACAGCGAGAGCCAAAACAACCCTTGACCTGTCCACTATGTTTTAGCATATTGCGGCCACTGAGGGGACCAAGTCTATATTGTCGGACCTTATTGAGAGGAATCTTGGTCAGCATTCCTCCGAGATCCGCTTTCATCGATATTGTCTATTGGATTTGCCCCGTTGCGATCTCATCTGTGCTATCTACATCCGTTGACTCTGATCGCAAACCCATGCATACGAGACATCGCCGCGAACTGTGTGCTCTCAAGAAACATGCGTTTACTGCATTTGTGATGAAGTAGTCGGGAACGTATCTCGTAGCTCGACACGAACTACGATTGTCATCAACCATGAACGCATAAGCGCTCAGTATGCTTCGAGAGACCATTTGCAAACTTTATAACCGTATGGAGAAATTCGTATGAAGCGCTCAACTTTGTCACTTCTGACAATGATAGTTGCCGTGCTGGCACTGTCTATGTGGGCCGCCGCTGGCGTACCACAGCTGATGAACTACCAGGGGAGACTGACCAACAGTTCCGGGGAAGCCTTGGACACGACTGTGTCCATTACATTTACGATTTACGATGACTCAACCGGGGGCAATCCGATATGGACGGAGACGCATTCCGCCGTCGATGTTAATTCCGGCACCTTCTCGGCAACATTGGGATACGGCTGGCCGATGCCGCAAGATTCATCAGACTGGTTTGTCTCCCTGGGCATAAAAGTTGGCGGTGACCCAGAGATCCAACCGCGAACCAGGCTGGTATCGGTGCCACACGCCTTTCATGCCGCTTCCGTGGATTTCTTCTCACCCGGACCGGCCAATGTTGAATCGGGATTGCACACGTTTGTTGCGGGCGACAGCAATACGGTTACGGGGGACTACAGTTCGATTATCGGTGGAGTTGGAAACACCGTGGATGTAATACACACGGCCGATACTGTAATCACCGAAGATGGCACGTTTGCAAAAGATGCTGGTGGTTCGAGGATGGGCACTGGCGGCGTTGGAAGCGGCTTCGGCAATATCACGACTGGCGCCGCCGCGGGAATCTTCTGGGGGACCAACAACACCGCCAACGGAGCTTGGTCTTTTATTGGTGGTGGTACCAGGAGTACGGCCACGGGGCATTTTTCAACGATTTCGGGCGGCCATTCTAACAGGGTCGGGACTGGTTCTACACCTACTTTTCGCGACGGCCGTCTCAGCGCTATCGGCGGCGGATATCGGAATACAATCGCCGGTGATTGCTCCGATTTATCGGTGATCGGCGGTGGTCACGGAAGCAGGATTGAAGCTGGTTACTCGACTATCGCGGGTGGAGGTAGAACGAGTTTCTATGATGCCAACACCGGCAATACGGTGTACGATATATTTGGCTCAATTGGAGGCGGCGGCAACAACAAGGCCGGTACCGACTATGGCGGCTGCACCGACGCTCCCTTTACAACTATTTCCGGCGGCAAGAGTAATGCCGCCAGCGGACCTTACAGCGCCATCGGTGGCGGACAGAGTAATACCGCCACCTCCGCTTGGACCACAGTCGCGGGCGGCTGGAACAACCAGGCCGGTGGTGAATTGAGCACTGTCGGCGGAGGCCTTGGTAACTACGCCACCGGAGACACTAGCTTCATCGGGGGCGGCTATGAAAACAACGCCTCAGGGGACTACAGTACGATCGCCGGTGGATTTGGTCATCAGGCCTACGGTTTCAACGCCACAATCGGTGGTGGATGGACCAATCAGGCCGCAGACAATGCCACTATCGCTGGGGGAACGGAAAACGTGGCCAGTGGGTACGGGTCGACCATTGGCGGCGGGCAGTACAACATTGCCGATGGCGGAGTGGCCACGGTTGGAGGAGGCACTGGGAACACTGCCACTGGTGATACCAGCGTAGTCAGTGGCGGCACCGGCAACGTGACCCTGGGCGAATGTTCCATGGTACCTGGAGGCTCCCTCAATAGAGCTGTGGGCCACAATAGTCTTGCCGCAGGACGACAAGCTGAAGCGCTCGATGATGGTTGTTTTGTTTGGGCGGATAGAAGTGCCGGCGTTTTCAATTCCACCTTGCCAAACCAGTTCCTGGTTAGGGCCGATGGTGGCGTTGGTGTTAACGTCAACGATCCCACCGAAGATATCGATGTGGCCGGAACGGCAAGGCTGAGAGGTATCGCCCCGCCCCCCGGTGCAGTGTATAACGTTGTGGTCGGCCAAAGCGATGATGTGCTGTATTATCAGACAGGAACAGGTACAGCGGACAGTGACTGGGATCACACCACCAACCCTCCAGACATGTTTTCGATGCCCTCCGGCAATGTCGGAATCGGAATCTCTGTACCAGTCGCAAAACTACACGTCAATGATGTCTTAACTACTAATGGTCAGGAAGCCCTGAAGGTTGATTTCCAGACACCTACTTACGGTCTCGGTACCCAGGGTATCGAAGTGACAGGGAGTCAGCTACTGACCAACGGCACTCAGGCTGGCGTGACAGCCACTACATCGGTGAACGCCAGTTCTCAGGTCGGCAGTGCGGAAGGCAGGCTAGCTAGAGTGTCGTCATGGGGCGCTTACGGTGTAATGATTGGAGTGGAAGGTCTGGCCGACCTGTCGGGCCTCGACAATGGCGGCGGAACGTCGTGGGGAGTGGGCGGTAGATTTAGAGCTAGCTCGACGTCCATTATCAATATCACTGACCCAAGCGGCATCTACTATGTCGGAGGAGTTTATGGTGAAGTTGGCGATCAGATAGATGCTGATCCAGGCGTGACTGCAGTTGTCGCTGGTGTTATTGGAGTAGACAATAACGCCACCGGAACGGCTACATCGTATGCCGGCTATTTTGATGGCAAGGTGAACATCACTGATGTCTTGCATCTCAAGCCGGGCCCCCCTCCAATTGGAACTCCCTCGGCCGGAGACATGTACATTGACAGTGGTGACAGCAACCGATTGAAGGTTTGGGACGGTTCCACATGGCAACCCTGCTGGCCATGATCGCATTTGAGATGAATCATGCGAAAGAGACATCGCAAATGATCTCGACCAAACCGCGGAGGATATGAAAATGAGAAGATTTGTTTTGATTTTTTTGGTGTTGACAGGATTGCTCCTTTCAGCCGCCATTAGTTATGCCATACAGGGTAAGAAGCAACTGCCTTCAGAAGTACTAGAGGTTGTCACTCAGGAGCCAGGAGCGTCCCAGGTAACCCTGAAGGCACCCCACTCTCGGACCGGCGAGCAGATCGACTGGCAAGTGATCTCGTCCGGTGGTACCGACGGCAGTTCGACTAACTTCCAATTGGTGGGTACTGTCGCTCAGACGGCCGTGGGGACGGGCAGCTCACCCAACTTCGGACTGAGCCATGGCTACTGGCAAGAAGTCGCCGGTAGCGGCGGGGGATGCTGCGACAACCGCGCGGACATCAATCACGATGGACAGGCCGATCCTGACATTGCGGACCTGATCTACATGGTATCGTACATGTTCCAGGAGGGGCCGGAGCCGCCGTGCGATGAACCGTACTCACCGGAGTGCCCGGACCACTATTTCGCCGAGGCGGACGTCAACGGTGACGGGACTTGTAGCCCCGACATTGCTGACCTGATCTATTTGGTGACCTTCATGTTCCAGGAAGGACCGGTCGTGGTACCATGTCCATGAGGGACGGGAACTGAGAGAACAAAGGAACGGCGGGACTACAATCCCGCCGTTCTATCATCTTGTGTTATCTCAGGGACGCGGCTACGTACGCGCCCTACCGATACAGGTTCGCCAGCTTCAGCTTCAATTTCTTGGTATCTGAGCCGCGTTCGACGACCATTTCCAGTTCCGTTCCGGGATCACTACGCAACAGTTCCTTGAAGGCCACCACGCCGTTTAGCAGAGCGGCGTCAATGCCATTTACAGTCCGTACTACATCGCCGACCTCAAAACCAGCCTTGGCTCCGGGAGCACCATCGGCAATGAAGTATACTATGATCTCTCCGCTGGCGCTAGCCACTTGAAGGCCGGAGTTGTCAACCGGAAAGACTTTGTCGAAATCATCACCCTTCTCGACAATCACCTGCTCGCGCTGGTAATCGAGATATAGCGTGAAATGGCGGAGCAGGGTATTGCCGATATTGCCAGTCAACTCACCGCTGGCGAAAGCCCCCTGACCGGCCTCGGTAGGGATCGAAACTATCGGATTGGAGATCGTGAAACCGGCCAGCTCAATCGATTGGAACTGCGAATATCGCTGCGGGCTGGAACCACCAGCGCCATGTCCCATGCCGTCGATTCCGGGACGAGCCAAGAGGCCGTGCTCGTTGGCATAAGGGAAATGGAAACTCATCCCCCCCGCGCCGAGATCGAGATTCCACAGCCCACCGTGCTCCCCATCAACCGTCAGTGGCAGGTGAAAGAAATTCTCCTGCGACAAAGGTGCTTCAATCACAACGCCCTCGCCAGAATAGCTGAAACTGTCGGGGTGATAGAAGGACAGTAATTGATTGGCGTAGTCAACTCTGGTCACCACCCGCGAAAGAAAGTCATAGCCGAGAATCCCCACGACATCAAGCCCAACCCAACGGCTGAAGAGACTTCCGATCTCAAGCGAAGCCGCTTTCTGGGCATCGAACTCCAGGCCACCAACTTCAAAAGCCGGCATCATGACCCAGGCCAGGTCGACCACATTACCCGCACCCTGACCTTTCATGGTCGCCTCTTCGACCAGACCGAGCTCATCGGCGAATTCCTTATCCAGACAAGTGACGCCGGCACCCGAATCAAGCACCCACAGCCGGGTCCGTCCGCCCACCGAAACGCTTAGATAGATATGACCATCAATGAACTCGAAGGGCAGGTCTTCCAGACTCTTGCCGTTGGCGAACCGAAAGTCCTCGACATCATCTTGCGGGGGCTCAAAGAGCGACGGATCGATTGCGACGTTGGTCTCGACCGTGGTGACGTTGATGCGTTGCACCATCCCGGTCGGATACATTGTCGTCACCATCGAGAATGGCGTCATGAACCCATCGATCTCGCGATAGTCGGACACGAGTGTGTGTTGCTGGCCATCGAGCGTAACCGTGATGGTCTTAACCACCAGGAAGTTGGCCGTATCGACATACTGGGTGGTGACATCGGGTGTGATATCGTTCGCCATCTTCACAACATAGCAGTCAACTCCGACGGCGGTATCGATCCCCTCAAAGGTCAGCGTGAAATGCTCGTTTCCGGGGTTGAGGTGCTCATAGTTACCCATTAGAAGAGCCAGCTCGCGCTGCTTGAGCGTGACGTCATCATCATGAACCTGTAGTTTGCCGTTGTAGTCGACCGACCAGGCAAACTCGCCATTGTCGCCCGAAACCTGCTTGATTGCCCCGAGGTCGGCATCCTGTCGCGACCTGTTTGGCCGCTGACTCCACTCGCTAAAGGTGCCTTCAAGACCAGTCCCGTCGATGACTATAGTGCCCTCGCTGTGCGAAGAAGTCTGAGCTTTGAGTATGTCCAATCCCCCCAGAGCATCGTGGTGCTTGACCATGATTGCGAGCGGATCGGTGAGGCCGCTGCCCAGGACGGGGCAGCCTATCAGGAGGACCATTAGAGTAGCAATGGCAAGAGAGCGTCTCATGCTATGACCTTTCAGCAAACACTTGTTGTTGGCGTTATCAGTCTTCGAGTATACGTCGCAACGGCTCTTGAAGTCATGTTAATATCTGTCTTCATCAATTGCCACAATCGATGCCTAGTCCTCTTGATCAACTATCATCGACGATGTGTTGTCATGTCGCCTTCGGCTCTGCGATGCCAATCGCTACTCCGCCTCCTTGATCATGCGTCCATACAACTCGACCATAGCATCCAAAGAATCCTCCCAATCGTAGCGCTTGCTAACAAACGAGTGTCCATCTCGGCCCATCTGGGCGCACAGCTCTGGGTTCGTAGCCAACTTGATTATCGCCTCGGCGAGCTTGCTAGCATCTGCCGGTGGTACCAGGAGACCGGTTTTGCCATCTACTAGTACTTCTGGCACGCCCCCAATCTCTGACGCTATGACGGGCCGTCCGCAAATGCTCGCTTCGAGGACAGCCACACCGAATGATTCTGACTCCATCACCGACGGCATTACCATCAAGTGATGCTCCTGCACAAAGTCGTAGATCTTCGCATTGTCAATAGAGCCAACAAACTCAACGTTTCCATCCAGATTCAGCTCCGTAGTCATCTTGCGCAATAGCGGCGTCAGTTCACCGACACCGGCGATAGAAAGCTGAATACTCGGAATAGCCTTCACCACCGTGGTCATTGCTTGCAGAAGAATGTCCGGACCGTATTTGTATTTGTGCGCCTTGATGAAACAGAGTCGGATCGGTAGCAGTGGCGGTGGCGGCCTGAACGATTCAAGGACTCTCACGCCAAAAGGAATGATCGTGATTTTGTCTGCTATTCTCGGCAGAAGCTTCTCTGCCACGCCTCTCAGCAATTGGCTCGTGGCGGTGATATGATCAGCGCTCTCCAGGACTCTTCTGATGAAGGCGCGTTTGAGCCAATTGTTAGGGAAGTCGATCACATCGGCTCCCCAGACCGACACCACTCGCGGGCGAGCTTTACAGCGCAGCATCCACCATCCGTAGCCAGCTGCAGAGTGGGCGTGAACAAGATGTGGTTGGAAGTCCGCCACTTCTTTCACAGCCAACCCTGCTCTGGCAATATATGAAACCCGCCCTGAACGGGGGATGATGGCAGCATCTATGCCTGGCTTAGGCTCGCCGCCCAGCGAGATCACTTTGGTCTCAAAGCCTCGGGTGGCGAGACCCTTGACCCACCGCTGGACATGAACAGAATTAATCCAGCCCAGGACTGCAATTCGCTTTTTCTCAGACTGTGGCAAAGTTCTCCGTTACAACAATTCTCAAGTGCTTTGGCAGCCGAATCTTAGATTTCTCTTATGCCAGGGGCTCTTGATTCGCAACCACAGCACAAGAATGCGATTCGTTCTCCTATCGGCAATCAGAAAAGCACATTTGAGTTCCCCGATGAGAGAGACTCATGTTGCGTCTCAAAAACCGATCGTCTCAGTTCTGAATCGGAACTGACGTAGGTCACCCCAGTGACAAAGATGGCAGCCGGGCTGCCTTTTTCCTCGACCTTGGGGACAGGATCGGTATCTTGAGGGGTATGGTTGGAGGAAATCAACAGGACCCTCTTGGATTAAGAGCTGACGGAACAATGACCACAGAACGATTCAAACTCATCCCGGAAGCCCATCTTCTCTTGGTGCGCAACGGCAGGATTCTTCTGCTAAGACGCTGCAATACGGGGTACGAGGATGGACGATATAGCGTAGTTGCCGGTCATATTGATGGCGATGAGACGGCCACAGAGGCAATGGTTCGGGAGGCTTTCGAGGAAGCTGGCATCGTGATCGACCGAGGTGATCTGACGCTTGCCCATGTCATGCACCGACGCCATCTGGACGAACGGCTCTCATTCTTTTTCACTACTGCCCAATGGCAGGGAGAGCCAGAGAACCGGGAACCGGACAAATGCGATGAGTTGGACTGGTATACCATTGACGGTCTGCCGGAGAGTACCATTCCGTATGTAGCGCATGCCATTGCCTGCTACCGGAAGAACATCACATACTCGGAATTCGGCTGGGGGGAAGATGCTTGAGACGGTAAGAAAAACCATCTCGGCAAACGAGTTGATTGAGGGCGGCCAGACGATTCTGGTCGGTCTGTCGGGCGGACCGGATTCGGTGGCACTACTGCATCTTCTGTCTCGTCTTAGTGGCAAGCACCACTGGCACCTGCAGGCAGTCTATGTCAATCACGGCTTTCGCCCTCGAATCGCGCGTCACGAAGAGACGTTCTGCCAAAGCCTCGCTGATGATCTCGACGTGAGGCTTCATATCGTTCGTGAGGATGTCGCGGCGCTGGCCAAGGCCAAACGGATCGGTCTGGAGGAGGCCGGACGCGAGTTTCGCTATAGTGTCTTCGAATCTCTGGCTGACGACGAAGACTGCCAACGGATTGCGGTCGCCCACCACGCCGATGACCGAGCGGAGACAATTCTGTTTCAGATGCTGCGTGGGGCTGGCCGAACCGGTTTGATCGGGATGCCGATCAAACGGGGCCGTGTTGTGCGCCCTATGTACGATTGCACCAAGGCCGAGATATTGAGCTACCTGGGCAAACAGAAGCTCAAGTACTGTCTCGATCGATCCAATTCTGACCCCCGGTTCACTCGTAACTACTTGCGCCATCGCCTGCTTCCTCAGATTCGAGAGCGTGTCAACCCGGCTGTCGATCGTGCTCTTATCGAAATGGCTGAGACATTATCGCACGAAGAGCGTTTCCTGGAGCAGCAAACCCAGCGGGCAGTGAAAAAGGTTGTGCGGAGGCGGCCTACGGGGAAGATTGAGCTTGATTTGCTGGCCTTGAGGGCTTATGATATGTGGTTAAGGCGGCGATTGTTAAGGCATTGTATAACAATAGCTTCAAGCTCGCATACAAGCCCTGACAAGGCGACCGTGAGGCGCATCGAAAAGTGGCTCGATGGAACCGCTCGTTCGATCTCGGTGGCCTCTGGAATCGAACTCACGCGCACCGCGGGCTGGCTTGTCCTG
>CAZHDS010000139.1:0-8807 GCA_964531495.1 uncultured Ignavibacteriales bacterium | reverse complement strand
CTACTGACGACAACGAGAAGGTTCTACATCTTATCGAAGAAGCAAGTAAGATATGGGTACAAGATCATACAGACCCTTCCTCTCAGAAGTACAAACAGATTGTCGAACGATTTCCTCAGAGCGTATTTGCCGAGACGTGCTATTATTTGTCCCGATTCTATTCGCAGGCAATATGGGATGGTCTGAAACAAGGTTCATATGATTATGGAAATCTGCATAGGGAGATGATAGACCGTTACCCGAACTCTGGCAACGCCAAGACTTGGCTATTGGTACTTGGTCTGAGCATGGATGACAGCTCCAAGGTTGATCTACTCAGCAGAGTTGTCAAAGACAAACCTGACACACGGGCTGCCAAACATGCAGCTCTCATGCTGAGGAGAATTGCCAATCAGAAAGCGGGAGAATAGGACTAGTGACTAGAACAACTCCACCCTATGAGCAGCTGGCCCTGATCTGGGATCAGATGAAGCAGGACCGTCACTCGGTCAATATGGTCAGCTACTGCCAGAAGATTTTTGAGCGCTTCAATATTCGGCCCGCCACCGGACTTGATCTCTGCTGCGGGACGGGCACGGCAGTCGACCTATTGAGCGACCTCGGCATACAGATGTCGGGGGCGGACATGTCGGCCGCCATGCTGGCCGTCGCCGCGAAGAAGTTGCAGGGACGCAAGGTGCCATTACACCAGAAGATCCTGCCTCGTTTCCGGCTCCTTGATATCCACGACTCCACAAAGACCCAGCAGTTTGACCTGATCACATGCTTCTACGACTCACTCAACTACATGACGACCAAGAGTGATCTGCAAATGTCGTTTCGGACCGTCTATCGGCATCTCGAGCCGGGCGGCTGGTTCATCTTCGACATGAACACGCCCAACGCCATGCAGACGATCTGGAGCGATCAGGTCTACGCCGATGCTCGCGATGATTTGGCCTGGGTCTGGAAAGGCGAGTTCTTCCCGAAGCGTCAGATGGCCGCCTGTCACGCCACCTGCTTCTATCGCAAGAGCGGCCAGTGGCTGCGCTTCGATGAAACTCACTGGGAGCGGGGGTACGAGAATGAGGATATCAGGATGATGCTTGAGAAGGCCCGCTTTGATATTCGTGGTTTCTACAAATGCCATACTTTCCGCAAACCGGGCAAAAACACATATCGCATCGCGGTGGTGGCACATAAGAGATGAGTTCTTGAGTACCTCGCATTTGGTACAGAATCCCTTGAGTGTTTGATAGACCTATCGTAAGTCATCCCAGCGAAGGCTGGGACCCAGTCATCACCAACTGGGCAGCCCCTCGCAGATTGACTGGGTTCTGGCCTTCGCCAGAATGACAAGCAGGGAGTACTTCGCAACTGCTACGAACTGTAGCCTGGCTACGTTCCTCACGTGAATCTACTGGGACAGCTCGCCTGGCCGCAATTAGGTCCAGCACTTGAGCCACCCACAACCGGTGCCGCTACGACCGAAAATTGCTTCTGCGTCTTCTCGGACTTGCATTTGGGGCAAGCAATCTTCGCGTCGGAAGAGCTCATCAACTCTTCGAATTCGTGCGAACAATCAGCGCACTTGTATTCGTAAATAGGCATTTATAGATCTCCAGAGTGTCGGGATTCTCACTTTGTTCGGAACCCGACCTACAATTCAATCTGATGTTGACTTAGCACTATCCATTGAGTAGGCCGCACCGGCCAATCCCCCTACCACCGCCAGCAGGTAAGAGTTACACATCATGGCTCACGTGGAGCCGAAGGACATGTAAAACCACGAGATGCCAGCGCCTCCGATGCCACCCATCATGGCGAACAAGATTGTCCTCTTTATCTTCGTCATAGTCATCGCTATCCTGTATCGTCCCCATATTCAATGTCATCCCCGCGAGAATGGATTCCTGGTTTCGCAGGAATGACGATCACGCGGGGTGTCTGGTTTTTTCAGTCCGTTCGGAACCCGACCTACAATCAAACAGCCGCGTCCATAACGTCAATCAGGATCTTCTCGACTTCGGCAGCAAGGTCATCGATCCCGGCGTCAGGCATCATGTCCGACATCATGCTCGGTCGCGCCAGAGTCAGGATCGTCTTGCCGCCATCCGTATGGACCGTGTAGCGGCAGGGCATGAAAACCGCGACGCTGATGTCCTTCTGGGTCGCCTGATGAGCGAACTTGGCGTTGCATACTTCAACAATCTTCAGCGGGGCTCGTTCGAGCCCTTTTTCAGCCAGGGTCTCTTGTACGTTGTGAATGGCCAGCACGCGAAAGCCGTGCTCGGCGACCTGGGTCTGAAGGTCTTCCACCAACTGGTCGAACGGCTTGTCCGACGTTACTTTACGAATCAGTTTATCCAGCATATTGTCAGTCTCCGTTTTGGTCTTTTCTGTTAGACCAGAACCCGGTCCCAATGATTCAGGGTTTATGCCTCTATTTCGTAGCTGGTGGTGACTTTGGCCTCGGAGGCGATCGTCTGGCTGACAACGCAGTATTTCGACTCCGATAGCTCGATCGCCTTGGCGAGTTTCGCCTCATTGAGATTCTCGCCGGTCGCAATGAATTTGATCTCGACGGTATGGAATGGCTTGGGGTACTCTTCCTGCTGATGCGCCTTGACTTCAATCCTGAGCGAACTCAGTTTCTGGCGCTGCTTCTCTAAGATCCGGACCACGTCGATCCCGGTACAGCCGGCGATCCCATAGAGCAGCATTTCGGTCGGTTTGGCACCCTGTTCGGTACCGCCTGCTTTTTTGCTGCCGTCGGTGATGATCGTATGTCCGAACTCACAGACCCCTTCGAATTTCATTCCCCCCGCCCAGTTCATGCTGATTTCAGTCATGGGTAGTTCATCCTATCATTGAGTGTCATCATAAGTTCCTGCCGTCATTATACTATGTGGGTGATAGCCAGGCAAGATAGAGCGTGGTTCCTTCTAGCAAGAAGTAGCTCTCCGTCACGTCATTTCCGCATACGTGGGGATGACACGCATGGCGTGTTCTATTAGCAATGAACGGGTTGGTGCTGGGGATGGGAGAAACCAGCAGGCCACGCCTGCCGGGATTATGACAAGAGCGAGTTCAATAATTCTTCGATGTCGGACATCATGAACGGTTTGGCCAGGAAACCATCCGGCTTAGTACCATCGCCATCCTTCTCGACATCAGCGACCGAATATCCGGAGATGAGCACGACCGGTATCTTGGGAAAACGAGACTTCACGTGCTTGGTCAACTCCAACCCAGTCATGTTGGGCATCCGCATATCGGTGATGACCATCGAGAAACTATTTTCCTCGAGTTTCGCCATTGCCTCGGTGCCGTCGCAACAACGCTCAGAATCATACTCGAAAATCTCAAGCATTTCCGATAGCAGCGAGGACATATTGGGGTTGTCGTCGACGATAAGGATCGTTTTATTCATGGTGTTTCCTATTCATACTTGACTGTTATATCGGCCGGAAACAGGCCAAAGCTTAGGCCCGTAAGCATATTTCAGCTGCGGGCAGGGCGGGAGGCACGGGCGATCAACTCCGCCTGAAGGGCAGCGATGCCCTCTTTCTTCAAGGCAGAGCAGAGAAAACTGTCAGAATTGTCATCCGGCGGCGGGACAAATTCGGGGTTGGCGTCTATCTTGTTGTATACCATCAGGTACGGTATCTTGTGAGCCTTGATTTCGGCCAGTACCGAGCGCGTCTGGGAGATTGTCTCTTTCAGATTTTCATCGGCACAATCAACCACATGTAGCAGCAAATCAGCCAGGCAGACCTCTTCCAACGTTGATTTGAACGACTCCACCAACTGATGAGGGAGTTTTTTGATGAATCCGACTGTATCGGATACAATTATCTGACAGGGGTGCCGGGTCGACAGAACTCGCGTGGTCGAATCCAGCGTCGTAAACAGCATGTCAGCCGTCCGGACCTCGGCCTTGGTCAGCAAATTGAAAAGGGTCGACTTGCCGGCGTTGGTATACCCGACCAGGGCCACCTTATATAGTGACTGACGCTGCTTGCGCTGGGTGCCGCGCTGTTTGTCAAGTTTCTCGAGACGATCCTTGAGGTGCGTAATACGCTTGCGCACCTGGCGGCGGTCGATTTCGAGCTGGGTTTCGCCCGGTCCCTTGGCTCCCATGCCACCGTATTGGCGCGAAAAGTGTACCCAGGCACCGGTCAGACGAGGCAGGGTGTACTCCAACTGAGCCAACTCCACCTGGAGGCGAGCGGCGTGCGTCCGGGCCCGGTTGGCGAAAATATCCAAAATCAGAATCGGGCGATCGAGTACTTTGGTCTCGAGTTCTTTTTCAAGGTTGCGCTGTTGCGCCGGGGAAAGAGAGTCATCGAAGATGACGCAGTTGCCGCCCAAATCTTCGAGCATCTTACGCAACTCCTTCACCAATCCCCGACCGACAAAAGTGGCCGGGTCAGGGCGAGGGCGAACCTGAATCCTCTGACCAACGACTTTGGCTCGAGCCGAAATCGCCAGGCGTTTCAGTTCCGCCAGCGAGGCCTCGACGTCCGCTTTGCTCTGCGACGATCGCGCGAGCCCGATCAGGATCGCTTTTTCAGTATCTGGTTGGCTGAGATCAATAGTCATCGAGAGAGTATACCACAGTTGAGCCCGATAAACAAATGGCCTATCGAAAATGACACTTGTGGGGCGATTCAGCACCCACACGTGGGTTAAGTCACTCTTTCCGGTTGCGTATAGAGCAAAAGCGACTAGACTGAGACTGCGATGTACAACGACAAGGTCTTACAGCATTTTGAGAACCCGCGCCACACTGGCGAGCTGGCTGACGCCGACGGTATCGGTGCGGTCGGCAATCCGGCTTGCGGCGACATGATGAAGCTATATCTCCAGATCGAGAACGACCGCATTGTCGATATCAGGTACAAGACGTTCGGTTGTGCCGCCGCCATCGCTACCAGTTCGATTGCCTCGGAGATGGTGCTGGGAAGATCGCTCGAAGAGGCCTCCGATCTCACAGCGCAAGACATCGTCGACGAGTTGGGCGGCTTGCCGGAACGCAAAATCCTCTGCTCCACTCTCGCACCGGATGCTATCAAGGCAGCTATCGAAGACTATCGCTCGCGGACGTAACTGCAACTCCCAGACCAATCCCAATGAGTGACCCGGCGTGATCAATAGGGCTCCAAGGAAGGACGCAGTGACTGGGTTGTTTTCATCCGTGTCGGTAGTGCGGCAAAGTCAAGAAATACCTTCTTTGTCCGACATAGGCAGAAAGGAAGAAGACTGACAATGCCTCGCAGAAGGGATACTGAATGAATTGCTGGGAGTTCAAGAAATGTGGCCGAGAGAGAGGTGGCGCCAAGGCGGCCGAACTGGGCGTCTGCCCGGCATACCCCAAATAAGGCAAGTCATGCGCGCGGATTGCCGGAACCTTCTGCGGTGGCAAAGTACAAGGCTCATTTGCCTCAAAACTGGCCAACTGTATGAGTTGTGAGTTTTACAAAAGCCCACACTATGACAGGGCGGCAACGACAGCAATCAGTTAGGCCCCTTCATATTGCCTGCAGACCCATACTAGACGAATGGAGAGTGGTTCGCTCTCCTGATACCGCCATTGTGTAATTCGATCTGTCCCATTCACTGAGATTTGGATAGACAACTGACTAGCCCGGCGTAGACTTCGGAGCCGGAGAAACCTCCTGAATACTCCGATAGCGCACGACTGCTCCGGACACAAACCTGTTGCAATCCGCTGATATTGTTGTATAATAATTCGATGATTGGCGAATTGTAGGAGATGTGATGCAAGATGTTCTTTCCATTACCAAAGCCCTCAGTGATGAGAGTCGAGTCCGCATCCTGATGGCTCTCAGTAGCGGAGAGTTGTGTGTTTGTCAGATAATTGAGCTTCTTGACCTGGCGCCGTCCACAGTATCCAAACACATGTCGATCCTCAAGCAGGCGCGAATCGTTGAAGGAAGCAAGAACGGCAAGTGGGTATATTATCGTCTGGCCGACCATGCGCCGAAAGCTGCCGGTGAGGCGATTGAGTGGGCGAAAAGGAACTTGGTGTCGGACGCTGCGATCAAGAAAGATGCCAGGAGTCTCAGAGCAATTCTCAAGCAGCACCCAGTAGAAGTTTGCAAGAAACAGAAGGCTTCCCGAGAAACCAAGTCCAGTGACGACCGTGGCAACGGGCAATATGTCTCTTGCGATGAATGACGAATTTTAGTGATACCGAGTTAGGAGTCCTGATGTCAAACCTCAGAAGAATTGCGTTACTGCTGATAACTGTCTGTCTTCCCGTGGTTGCCCTCGCATCTACTATCGATCAGCTTGAGTCGGCGGCCAACCAGGGTAAGCCTGCCTTTGTGCTAGTTACCGAGCCGGGCGTCTCGGGGATCGAGCAAGCGAAGCAAGTAATTCAAGAGGCTATGAGCAAAATTCCCGGTTCGGTGATGATTGAATCGAATCGTTCCGATGCGGCTGACGCATCGTTCATTCAGAGCCACAAGTTGGGCACGGCCCCGGTCCCCTTGATCCTTCTCTTCACGGCCAACGGACTCATGGCGGGCGGCAATGTTGCCTCACGGCTTACGGCGGAGCAGTTGGTGGCCATGGTGCCTAGTCCCCAGAAGGCCGAGGTGTTGCTGGCTATCCAATCGGGACTGCCAACGTTCGTAATCGCATCACGCTCCGGAATGATAGCTGAGGCCGATGTCGCCAAGGGTTGTGCCGCCGCCTGCTCCCAAATGGAGGGCAAAGGCGTGACCGTAGATATCAGCTTGGATGATCTCGCCGAGCAAGAATTCTTGACTCAGATTGGAGTCGATCTTAAGTCCACCGATCCGGTTACCGTCGTTATCAATGCCAAAGGCCAGGTCACTGATTTGTACACCGGCATGGTTGAAGTCGACAAACTGGTCGCCTCGGCGTCGAAGGCCGTGTCGAGCAGTTGCTGTCCCCCAGGTAGCGGCAAAACGTGTCCTCCAGCCTCCAAGAAGGAAGACGGTAAATAGCCCATGGCGTTCACGTTTCGCTCCATTGTCCTCAAGGAAATTCGCCAGCGCAAGGGCCGGATGGTGTCAGGTCTTTTCGCGATCACGCTGGGCATTGCGGTTATCGTCGCCATTCAGTCCGTGACCTCGGTTTCCAGGCAGGTCGTGGCCAGGAAGTTGGACCTCCTGGGTGCCAACATCATGGTGCTCCCGCTGGGCGCCACGGTCGATGATTACTACTCGGCCGATGTTGATGCTCCCACCTTCCCCGAGGCATACGTTGAACGGATCGCGACTTCCATGATCCCAGGCGTAGATAATTTGTCCCCCAAACTGAGTCGACGGATCGAGATCGACGGCTCATCGGTAATCCTGACCGGCATCCTTCCGGCCAACGAACTGGCCTCAAAACCGATCTGGCAGGCCTCTGGTCTCATGGGGGCCGATCTGGAATTGGCTTGCGCGCCCTCTCTAGGCAAAGAGTCTTCCCTCACCGAATCGGATCTCAAAGCTCAGCGAAAGACAGTAGATTCGCTAGGGATCAAGGACGTTTGGGTGGGCAGCTCCGTAGCCGAACACCTGAAGATCACGCCCGGCTCCACCGTTCGTATTCTTGGACAGACCTTTGAGGTTAAGCATCTGCTCCCTGAGACCGGAACGATCGACGACAACAGGATTTTTGCACACCTGCACACCGCGCAGCAACTGCTGGGTATCAACGGCCAGGTCAGTAACATTGAGATCATGGGATGCTGCAGCGAGATATCGGACGGCCTGATTGGCAAACTACGGAACATCCTGCCGGATACTCGGATCATTACCATCGGCCATATCGTTAACACACAGATTGAGACCAATACGTTAATGGCCAAGGTTGCCCTGGTCTTGCTCGTGATTATCATCCTGGTCGGATCTTTTTCGATCGGCAATTACATGTGGGCCAACGTGGAGGAGCGCCGCAAGGAAATCGGGACGCTGATAACGATCGGCTGGGGAAGACGGCACATATATTGGCTCTTTCTCTCCAAAGCGACCATTCTGGGTCTGGTGGGCGGAGTGCTCGGATATATCACCGGCACAGTGTCAGCGGTGATTCTCGGTCCGTATCTTGCCGGACTGCAGATCGCTCCTGTGTATAGTTATCTTTGGTGGTCGGTGCTGCTGGCCATTGTCATCGCTCTGGCCGGAAGCTTGTACCCGACTTATCGGGCAACCCGGATTGACCCGGCTGTCATCATGCAGGAAGTCTGAACATGTTTGATATCCACGGGCTTACCAAGACATATTCACGGTCTAGACAGGATGTGCATGCTCTAAAAGACGTCTCGCTGAAGATCGACGCGGGCCGGTTCGTGGCCGTAACCGGTCCATCAGGCTCCGGGAAAACTACGCTCCTGTTGTCTCTGGGTGGACTAATCATGCCAAGCGCAGGCACAGTGAAGTTCAGCGATCAGGACCTCTACACGCTGTCGGCTTCAAAGTTGGCCGCCTTCCGCAATCAAACTATCGGGTTCGTTCTCCAGACGTTCAACTTGGTGCCGTATCTGACAGCCGCTGAAAACGTGATGCTGCCGATGCTGCCATTGGGACGAGACGGTACCGATGCGAGACAACGCGCGATACAATTGCTGGACAGGCTCGGTCTAGCAGATCGCACCGATTTTCTGCCCCGAGAACTGTCGGTCGGTCAGCAACAGCGGGTCGCCTTGGCCCGAATGCTTGCCAATGACCCAACCGTGATTCTAGCCGACGAACCGACCGGAAACCTCGACCCTGAAACGGCCGATCAAATCATCCGGTTCCTCGAGGAGTTCAACTGGGGCGGGTGCCTGGCGGATGACATGGGGC
>CAZHDS010000138.1:4229-8902 GCA_964531495.1 uncultured Ignavibacteriales bacterium | reverse complement strand
GAAGTTCACACCGATAAGAGGCCCTGTCGGGCGGATCCGTCTTCGGACCCGCCATTGCTCGGTCGACAGCAAACCCACCCCAGAGGGATGGGCCACCCGACGTTTCGTGACGCGGCGGTAACCCAGTTCGTGTGACTGAACAGCTAACACGCATCGATCCGAAGGAGAAAGGACAGATACTATCTGCGTTTCCAACGAACGCCTCCGGCGGAATCTTCAAGAACAATTCCCTGGGCCAGGAGGTCATCGCGGATCTTGTCAGCCCTGGCGAAATCTTTGCTCTTGCGCGCCTCAGTACGCTGTTCAATAAGGACCTCGATCTCATGATCAAGGACGACGTCTTCGGTCGAGACAATATTCAACACCGTATCAAACTTGCGAACCAATGCCAACACTTGATCCCGCTCGTCAGCCGATAGATGGTCCTCGGCCCTGAGGCGGTTGATCTCGCGCACAAAGTCAAACAGAGTACCCAGGGCACCCGAAATATTCAGATCATCATCAAGAGCCTCTTCGAATCCGCTCGAAGCCTTGCCTATAGCGGAGGCAGCCGTGCCATCGGACTCTCCCCCGGCGTACGACTCCAGGTTGACGACAAAATCGTTGTAACGTTCGAGCGCTCGCGCGGCCGACTCCAGCCCCGCGAAAGAGAAATTCAGTTGCTGGCGATAATGAGTGGCCAATAGTAGATAGCGCACGGCGTTAGGATCATACCCTTTGTCAATCACATCGCGCAGCTTATAGAAATTCCCAAGCGACTTGGACATCTTTCGCCCATCCACGATCAGATATTCGCTGTGGAGCCAGTAGTTGACGAATTTCGTGCCCGTCGCGCCCTCCGTCTGGGCGATTTCATTCTCATGATGGGGGAACATGTTATCGACCCCGCCGGTATGGATATCGAAATGATCCCCGAGATACTTGGTTGACATGGCCGAGCATTCAATATGCCAGCCGGGCCGACCTATGCCCAGCGGTGACTCCCAGAACACGTCGCCATCCGCTTCGTCCCAGGCCTTCCACAAAGCAAAGTCAGAGACGGAGTCCTTCTCATATTCGTCCGTAGCTACCCTCGCGCCAGCTTTCAGCTCCGAGAGATCCAGGTGGGCCAGTTTGCCATAATCGGGAAAGGCGGAAATCTTGAAATACCAATTGCCATCGACTTCGTAGGCGAGACCGTTCTTCTCAAGCTCCTGGATGATGGCGACCATTTCTTCGATATGATCGGTGGCGGCGGGATAATGCTCAGCGCGCTCAATACCGAGGGCATCCAGATCTTCAAAGAAAGCATCGATAAACTGCTGCGTATACTCCTTGAGCGGGATACCCTGAGCCATCGAGTCGCGGATGGTCTTGTCATCGATGTCCGTGAGATTCATCACCTGGGTAACTTTGTAACCCTTGAATTTGAGATACCGCCTGAGCAGATCCTCAAAAACGTACGTACGGAAATTGCCAATATGCGCGAAGTCATAGACTGTCGGGCCGCAAGTGTACATGCCTACCTTGCCCTCGACGATCGGAGTGAACTCTTCCTTCGTGCGGGTAAAACTATTCTTGAATCTCAGTGCCATTGTGCCCTTAAGCCTCCGTGAATGACTTGACGGTCTTGTGGTCGAGCTTCTTGATCACTTCGCAGATGAGCTTAACCGTGTTATCATAGTCGGCCCGATTCATAATACCATTGTGGGCGTGGATGTAACGCACCGGGGCTCCTATGTAGATGGTCGGTACCCCCAGACGGCTGGTATGTACCCGGGCACCATCGCCGCAGCCGCGTTCCATGTACGAAAGATGGAACGGGATCTTCTTCTGCTCGGCGGTCTTGATCATCAGGTCGCGAAGCGTGGTATTGGGTAGCATGCAGCCGTCGTAGATCAGAATCGAAGGACCGCCACCTAGTTTTTCGGCCTTCTTGAAGCCGTCCGGCGGAATATCCTGGCCTACGCCGACATCGACACAGAAACAGACATCAGGATCGGTCAGATGAGCCAGCGTCTGGGCTCCGCGAAGACCAACTTCCTCCTGGACCGATGCCCCGCCGTAGATAGTATTGGGATGCTTGATCTTCTGAAAATGACTGATGACATCCAGCGCCACGGCGCAGCCCATGCGGTTATCAAAGGCCTTCGAGAGATAATTCTTGGGGTTGCCCATGACGACAAATCCGGCATCCGGTACGATAGGATCACCGAGCCTGATACCGAGTTTCTTTTTGACGTCGAACTTTTCCTGGCAACCGACATCGAGGAACATATCTTTGATCTCGAGGACTTTCTCGCGCTCTTTCGGCTGAAGCAGATGCGGTGGCGTAGAACCGATCACACCAATGACTGGTCCCTTGTTGGTGATGACCCGCATCCGCTGACCGAGAGCCACGTGCCCCCACCAGCCGCCCAGCGGCAAGAACTTGATATATCCCTCTTTCGTGATCTCTTTGACCATGAAGCCGATTTCATCCATGTGGCCTTCGACCAGGACGCGCGGAGCATCGGCGGTGCCTTTTTTGCGCCCCACGATGGAACCCATCTTGTCGTAGAGGATCTCATCGACTTGGCCCTTCAGCTCGCGGGCCATAATCGCTCGAATGTCTTGCTCGTGACCCGGGACGCCGTTGGCCTCGGTCAACTCTTTCAGTAGCAGCGCGGTCTTGTCCATGTCAACTCCCGGGTTAGTGAAAATAATGTGCCGCACAGTTACGGCCTATTACAATAGGCCATTATACGCATCCGGAGCGACTTAGTAAACCCCAAATTGGGGAGGACCTCAACCGCGGATTGGCGGGCCAGAAACCCCTAACAATGTCGTTCCGTACGCGGGTACGACGAGACTTGGGGGAATTGTGTAATATCGTGGGAGTGACGCTTGGTGCCCCACAGCTTGAGGCCTGTTAAAAATGGTCTCATGTGTCTTTCAAGCCCCTTCGACTCCGCTCAGGCTGACTTGAAAGACAGTAGCTGTGTATGACCGGTTACATAGGTTACACTTTAGACCGGGCACATGGGTAACACTTTTTTTGTATTTTCGTCCATGTTTTCGTTTTTGTTTGTTCTCCGTTTTTGCTGGGTGCCCCACAGCTTGCTGTGAGATCCGTAGTTCTCACACATCACCCTCGATCGTCACCCCAGCGAAGGCTGGGGCCCAGCCAGCATTGACAACACTGTGCCCCCGCGTATTGACTGGGTTCCAGCCTACGCTGGAATGACACACACATCGTGTGAATTTCTCCTTCGGACCGACTCGCATTAGTCGTAGGTCAGGACCCTTGCGGTCCTGACGTCTATCGCTAGAAATCGAAATGCTGGACCAGCTCTGACAGAGTCCGGACTTGCCGAGTAGAATACGGCATATCGTCGGGATAGTCGCGGCTCTCGTGCCATTTCAGAATAGCGGGCATCCCGATGTTGTTTGGTCCGGTGACATCTTCGATGTAACGGTCGCCAATATAAACGCACTCACCGGGTGCATATCCGGCGAGATTTGCGGCCTGGTAAAAAATGTCCGAGTGCGGCTTGCGCACGCCAAAGCTCGAACTGAACAGCCCGAATGATAAGTACTTTGCGAAGCCAAAACGTTCCATCTCGTCGTGGTGGATTCGCTCCGGGAATATCGTATTCGACACCAGACCAACGGTGCCATACTTCTCGCTGATTCGAGCCAGAACCTCCACAGTGTCCTCGTAGGCATAGACATGAGGCTCCAGGCGCTCGTAATAAGCGTTGAAGAAACCATCGGTGAGCTTGTCGGTCGGCGTAATCCCAGCCTGCTCTATCATCTTCTGAGCCAGTTGAGCAACTGACCATTCGACCAGCGTCTCGGCTGCCGATTTGCGATATCCATCGCGGAGGATACGATACGCGGCGATGAACTCAGCTTCCGATGGCATATCATGCCCCTGCCCCATCAAAAACTCGCGGGCGTTAGCGATACATTGATCGCTGATCTCATCCCAGACTGTGGAGGGATACGAAATCAGCGTGGATCCCAGATCAAAAATCACGGCTCGCGGCGTCAGTTTCTCAAATTCCATTTAGCTGTTCGCTCTTTGTTGGGCGCTCTCAATAATCCGTTGCACCAGGGTTTCGAAATCAATACCTGCGGACTTGGCAGCCATCGGGGCCAAAGACAAAGACGTCATGCCCGGCAGCGTATTCAGTTCCAGACAGTAGGGCTGACCATGGGCATCAAGGATGAAGTCAACGCGGGCCAGACCGGAGGCACCAATAGTCTCATACAGTAGAGCGGCATCGTGCTGCATTTTCTCGGCTATAGACGGATCGATCTTGGCCGGGCAGGTGTATTCTGACATCCCCTTGGTGTACTTGGCTTCGTAGTCATACAAACCACTCTTCGGCACAATCTCCACCACCGGCAGAGGCTCGCCGTCGAGGATCGCCACCGTCAACTCGCGACCAGCGATGTACTCCTCTACGAGGATATTTTTCGACTCTCCCAGGGCAGCGATGAGAGCCGGGGTGAGAGGATCGACGTCGTTAACCAGGGTCAGTCCGACGGTCGATCCGGAGTCGTTCGGCTTGACAATAAAGGGGGTCTTGAAACTGGCCGCAATATCCTGAAAGAGCTGATTGTCAATTCCGTGGCCGGCCGTACGGTACAATTTCCAGGTCGGCGTGAGAATTCCCAGAGACTTGCAGAGCCCTTTCGTGATCGCT
>CAZHDS010000138.1:0-4129 GCA_964531495.1 uncultured Ignavibacteriales bacterium | reverse complement strand
TTTCCAGGTCGGCGTGAGAATTCCCAGAGACTTGCAGAGCCCTTTCGTGATCGCTTTGTCCATGGCCACAGCTGAGGCCGTTGGCCCGCTACCGGTATACGAGATGCCAGCCAAATCCAGCAGGTTCTGGATGCTGCCATCTTCCCCCTCACCGCCGTGCAGCGCGATGAAAACGATGTCAGTATTTTCGAAAGCCGGTTGGTCAAGATTCCCGATCACGTTGTACTCGTTAGGGAGCTGATCCCGGTCCTCCGAATCCGCATCGGTTGACAGAAGAAGAACCCCGTCCGGTCCAATCAGCGACTGACCGCTGAACGGGTCAAGCGCCTGAACCTCGTGACCAAGCGCCTGCAACGTCTGGCACACGGTTTTTCCTGAGTCCAGCGATACGGCGCGTTCACTGGAGCTCCCCCCGGCTAAGACCAACACTTTCATCGCTCGCCACCTCTCTTGACCACGGCCATTTTTCGATAGACGATCAAACCCAGGATGACAATCACAACCACCCAGACTACCGCCTGATACGCCTTGAAGTAATACTCAATCTGGTCCAGATTCTCAACCAGTTTGTGGGCCAGCAGCATCAACAATCCGGCGAACAGAAAATACGAAACAGCTGAGAAGAAGAACATCGATCCGGCTCGATAACGGCTGATCCCGGCTGCGATGGCCAGCGCGGCCCGCATGCCTACAACAAACCGCGAGAAGACCAGAATCACCACGCCCCTGCGAGCGAAACTCGCTTCCATTTTTAGGATGTCAGCCCGGGAAAAATACTTGTAGTCCCGGTTCAGGAAGAAGCTGCGGCCGAAACGCCTACCCAAATAGTAGAGCAGCATGGTCGAGGCTAATCCCCCGCCGAGGATTGCCGCGAAACTCCAATAGGGATCGAGACGACCGAAAGCGACCAGAGCCCCGGCGGCCACGATAAAAGTATCCCCTGGAAAGGGCGGAAACACGTTTTCAATGAAGCAGGCCACGAGTATGGCCAGATAGACCCAGAATGGCCCGTAGGCGAAAACCAAATCCAACCCCTGGTGAATCTGTTGGAAAGTATCACTCATCGCTGATCAGACAGACCGCCTCGGCGGCGATGCCTTCTTCGCGTCCCACAAAACCAAGCCGTTCGGTTGTGGTGGCTTTGATGTTCACGCGGTCCGCGTCGATCCTCAGTATGTCAGCTAGCCGCTTTCGCATGGCCTCAATATGAGGGGCCATCCGGGGAGATTGAGCGATGAGCGTCGCATCGATGTTTACGATAGTGCCATAGCCAGTCTCGGCCAGCAACCGCCCGACTTCGCTCAGTAATCCGGCTGAGTCGGCATCACGATAACGCTCATCATCTGGGGGGAAATGTACTCCGACATCAGGCAGACCAGCCGCGCCCAACAGCGCATCCATGATGGCGTGCAACAGCACGTCAGCATCGCTGTGTCCTTCAAGACCTTTCTCGAAGGGGACGGCAACGCCCCCCACAACCAGTCGTCGTCCGGTGACCAGGCGATGAACATCGAAGCCATGGCCAATTCGAAGCTTACTCATTTGTTCCGTCCCAGCAGAAAGGCTGCGATATCCAGATCATTCTGGGTTGTGATTTTCGGGTTGGGCTGAGTCGGTTCCACGACCTTCACTTTGAAGCCCTTCGCCTCGATCAGGGCGGCATCGTCGGTGGCCGAATCATCACCAGCAGCGGCAGCTTCTTCATGAGCCGCTTTGATCAAATCATACTGGAAAACCTGAGGCGTCTGGGCCTGAAAAAGCACTCGCCGGTCCAGCGTGGCCAGCACGTAACCATCGGCCGCCCGCTTGATCGTGTCGGTAGTCGGAATCGCCAGCATGGCGGCCCTTTCGTCGTGAGCTGAGGCGACCACACGGTCGATATCGGCCGGCGCGGTCAAGGGACGGGCGCCGTCGTGGATGGCCACAAAATCGGTCGAGAGGGGCAGCGCCGCCAGACCTCGCCGAACCGATTCCTGGCGGGTTGAGCCGCCCGGGATGATCTTGAAGACTTTCGGGAAACCGTAGGCATCGACGATCTTCTTCGATACGAACAGGAGATGCTCTTCGGCGACGACCAGCGCTATCTGAGTGATCGAAGATGCTTCCTCAAAGCGGGCGATGGTCCGGGCGAGCAAGGGGATGCCATCGAGCTCCCGAAACTGCTTGGGGACTGAGCCTCCGAATCTGGTCGAGACACCGGCAGCGACAATTAAGGCGATAGTTTTCATGGCCTGACAATATAAGGGCAATGGTGCGGTCGGGCAACGATCAAGAGTTGTCGGGATGCCCGCTATTCGTCAGCGTCGTCCAGAACATCAGCACACTCCTACGTACCGTCATTCCAGCGGAGGCTGGAACCCAGACAACGGCCGACAACTCAGGACTTGTCCCGGTACACTTGGCTTTCGATCTACTGATTCCAATTTTCTGGATGCGCCTGATTGCGGGGAAAGTATCTGCCGCTGCTTGCGATATCTGACCTGGCAAGTTGCCTGGGTCCTGGCCTTCGCCAGGATGACAGGTTCAAGGTCGGCATAAACTCCCGACTACGGCAGGGCCCAGGCAGGCATCTGGGTGAGGTCGATATCGAACATACTCAGCCCGATCAGGTAGACGAAACTGGTGATCAGGACCACGCCGATCACGTTGAGGATAATTCCAGCCTTGATCATGTCGGCCATCCGCACTTCCCCACTGCCAAACACAATAGCGTTGGGGGGCGTGGCCACGGGCAACATGAAGGCACAGGACGCCGATAGTGTGGCCGGAATCATCAACAGCAGAGGATTGACCTTGATCGCCACGGCCAGGGAGCCCAGCAGAGGCAGGATCATCTCAGTCGTGGCGGTGTTGGAAGTAAGCTCGGTCAGAAAAGTCAGGAGAGTGCAGCTTGAGCCCACCAGCACGACCGGTGGCACGCCGCTGAGCGCCATCAATTGATCCGCCACCCAAACTGAGAGCCCGGACTCCTTGAAGCCAGCCGCGAGCGCGAAGCCACCGCCGAACAGAATGACAATCCCCCAGTGCAGCTGGACCGCGGTCGCCCAATTCATGAGCCGCTTCCCCGGCTTGCTCCGGGCCGGGATCACGAATAGCAGCAGAGCCATGAAGATCGCCACCGTGCCATCATCGACGAAACCGGGCACTGGCATCAAGGTCGACCAGCCCGGAATCGTGAACCAACCGGTTTGGATATCTTTCCGTAGAAGCCACATCAGGGCCATCAGCGTGAAAAGCAGCAGCACGGCCTTTTCCTCGTATGCCATCCTGCCCATCTTCTTGAGCTCGTCTCGAAAAATCGAACTCCCCTCACTCCTGTCTGGTCTGGCCTTGGTGAACATCAGTGTTAGCAGACCCCAGGCAATAAAAAGAAAGACGGTGCTGAGTATCACGCCAAACCCGAACCACGTGGCAAACGATATTTCTGGTGCCTGGGGAAAGTAGATCGCAAAGATACGCGTGAAGGACAGATTGGGCGGCGTCCCGATCAGAGTGGCAATTCCTCCGATCGATGCGGAGTAGGCGATACCGATCATCACGGCGGTGGGAAAACCGCCCGAGCCCTCAGACGTTGTCTCCCGCATCTTGAAGATAACAGCCAGAGCAATGGGCACCATCATCATCGTGGCGGCCGTGTTGGAGATCCACATCGACAGAAAGGCGGTAGCAATCATGAAGCCGAGTATGATTCGGCGCGGCCCGGTCCCGACCAACAGAATTATCCTGAGCGCGATTCGCCGATGCAGGTTCCAGCGCTGCATGGCCAGGGCCATTATGAAGCCACCGATGAAGAGAAAGATGATACTGTTGAAATAGGTGGCCGCCACGCTCTTGCCCGACATGATGCCCATCATCGGAAACAACGCCACCGGCAACAGAGCCGTGGCCGGAATCGGAATTGCCTCGGTAATCCACCAGATAGCCATCAAGAGGGCTACGGCGGCGGTACGACTGACAGCAACCTTCTCAGGATCCATATCCGCGAAAAGGCAGACCGTCAAGGCCGCCAGCGGACCAGCGATGAGACCGATCCTCTGTTTAGTAGAGAGTTTCGTTAGATTGTTTTTGCTGTCATTCACGCTACTCCACGGTAGCGGCAGGGCGAATAACGATCAACAAGAGTTTTGGG
>CAZHDS010000137.1:0-8916 GCA_964531495.1 uncultured Ignavibacteriales bacterium | reverse complement strand
CGATCTACCTGTCGTCTTCTTCGTCAAGAACTCATGTTTGTTTGTCGGAAAACTCTTGGAAGCCGAGGAACTGGAACCAGAATAGGGTGCGAATGGGGGCTCTGAGCGGAACCTGCCCCTCCTCAGTGAAACCCCTTCTCATTTGTCACCCCCGACACATCTTCCCCTTACGCCGCCCCACGAAAGTTCTACTAACGTCCAACCGGGGGGCCTTCTAATCTAATTCACAACAATACAACAGGTTATGAAAAGGAAGGCGTGTGGGCGTTGCTCCCCTCGACCTGGAGTGCACTAACCGCTGGCAGGCGCGGATTGATATTTCCCGATGTACCGCTACATTGTACCTATGCATCCATGGGACATCGTCGATCTGCACAACAGCAATACCAGGGTAACTGCGCCAGGAGCGATCTTGTGATTTCAACTGCTTCTATGCTTCGAACGAACGTCCTTACCAAGTGATCGCGGTCCGGTCTTACATTTCCCACCTTGACAAAACGACTAATCAGGCCCATTTTGTAGAGAAGATTCAGTCCGTGCCAGATCCGGGAAAGCTGCGAGAGGGTTGGTCATTTCTTTTGTGCTGCTTATCGCAGAAACCGTTCAAGCTACGATTATTCATGTTGCTGTCGATCAGCCCGCTCCAGCCATTGGCCTGAATGCGACCGCAACTCAATTGGCGCAGCGGCGCTCTTGGGATATTGCGCATCGTGTTTCCAGCACTCTAGGATTTTCCGGCAAGGTCCGAAAGATCGGCCAAGTACTGAACCACTGAGACAAATGCTCGACTAATTTGATGATACAACCAATATCTGAAGGAATGTCATTATGAAACGATCTGTTGCGTTCATGATCCTGTTGGCGGGAGCTGTCCTGGCGACAGCCTTAGTCTCATTGGCCGCTCCCAAGTTCATCCACTACCAAGGTTATCTGACCGACGGCCTCGGCAACCCGGTACCCGACACCCCGGACTTGACGATCAGATTCGCCATTTACAACGACATAGGGGACAGTCTCTGGGGAGAAACGAAGACCGTATCACCCCACAGCGGGAAGTTTAATGTCAAACTGGGCGAAGATAACGATTTTCCCAAAACTCTGTTCTATGACGAAGACCGATGGCTGGGGATTAAGGTCGGCATTGACGCCGAAATGACGCCGCGTACACTGTTGGGTTCGGTGCCCTATGCTTTCATGGCCGGCAACGTGCCTGATACATCGCTAGACGCCAAAGACAAAATCAAGAAGAAGTCAATCATCGATAGTCTGATTGCGGATACTACCATCGGCAAGAAGCAGATTCGGCACAAGTCAATCATCGACAGTCTGATCGCCGACACCACGATCGGCAAGGACAAGATCAAGAAGAAGTCGATCATCGACAGCCTGATTGCCGACACCACGATCGGCAAGAAGCAAATTCGGAAAAAGTCTATCATTGACAGTCTGATAGCCGACACCACTATCGGCAAGAAGCAGATTCGGAACAAAGCCATTGTAGACAGCTTGATAGACGACACGACCGTGATCGGGCGTCACATTCGTGCCAACGCTATTGGCTTTGGACATATTGGCCAGAACGATGCCACTCCCGGCCAGATAATGAAATGGGACGGCGATAGCTGGGAGCCCGCCAATGACGACGTTGGTATGACCGACAACGACTGGGAGTTGATTGGCAATGCCCTGTACACCAATGACGAGTGGGGCATCGCGCGTGCCGGCAGTATCCTTAATGGCCAGCACGACAGCACGCATGTCAATCTCGGTGTGGCCTGTACTACGGGCTACGATGTCGGCGACTATAAGTACATCACCGTTTCAGGTGGTATCGGCAATAAGGCCGAAGGAGAGGGATCGGTCATTGCCGGGGGCGGGGGCATTGGTCCGATGGGGGGCAACTGGATTACTAGCGACTACTGTGTGATTGGCGGCGGCAGCGGCAATTTCGCTGGGGATGCTGCTCCCGGGTCCGGGGTACCAGTCTGTGCCACAATCGCCGGTGGGCGCCACAACTATGCCACTGGCTTCTATTCAGTGGTAAGCGGCGGTGGCGGAGAGACTCCGCCTGAGGGCAATATTGCCTCGGGAGACCATTCCGCGATTGGCGGTGGCAGCGGCAATCAGGCACCCGCAAGGATCGCGACGGTAGGTGGTGGTGAGGGCAACATTGCCAATGACGATGGTGCCACCGTTGGAGGCGGCGGGCTAAACTGGGCCAGCGCTACCAAAGCGACCGTCGCGGGTGGTGAGGGCAACCATGCACTGTCCGATTATAGTGTAGTTGGCGGTGGCGCCAACAATCAGGCCGGAGAGGCGCCTGAAGGTCAGAGCCGTTATGCGACCGTAAGCGGTGGGGGCAGTAACAGAGCCCTGGGTACATACTCCGTGATCGGTGGAGGCGGCGGAGAAGCCGAAACATCTGGCGGCAACGTAGCCGACGGTGATCACAGTGTTGTCGGCGGTGGCGCCTACAACCAAGCCGCCGGCTTGTTCGCGGTTGTGGCCGGCGGCGGGAGCGAGGGACCTGGCAACGGGAACACAGCTTGGTCCGACTACTCAGTCGTTTCCGGAGGCGCCTCCAACATAGCCAGTGGCAGTTTCTCAACGATCGGTGGTGGAGAGGTAAACTCCGCTACCGGAGCTTGGTCAATGATTGATGGTGGCCACTCCAACCAGACCCTGGCCGACTACTGTGTCGTGGGCGGCGGTGCCAACAATCAGGCCGGAAACGCACCGGCAGATCAGGGTCACTATGCGACCGTGGGCGGCGGTAGTTACAACCAGGCCACTGGTGATTTCGCTGTGGTGGCTGGAGGAGGTGGCATCCCACCCGGTCAGGGCAATGTGGCCAGTGGGGACTATTCCTCCGTTGGAGGCGGGTACCAAAACGACGCAAGCGGTGACCGAGCCACTATCGGCGGCGGCCAGGGCAACGTTGCGGGGGGGAGCTTCTCTACCATTCCGGGTGGCTTTGACAATAGCGCTCTTGCTGGTTTTTCCTTTGCGGCTGGCAATAACGCGACAGTTCAAGGTGGCCACAGTGGCACGTTCGTCTGGTCTGACAACGCCGGGGGGTTTACGTCGACAGGGTCGAATCAGTTCTTGATCCATGCCGAAAACGGCGTTGGGATAATGACTGACGCGCCTACCGAGGCTCTCGATATCGACGGTAATGTCAGAATACGCCAGATGCCTTCCGGCACCGGTAATTCGGTGAGGATCGACGGAACCGGAGTGCTCTTCCAGCAGAGCTCGAGTCGCAGACACAAAGACAACATTCGCGATCTTACCATTAATGCCGACGCCGTGCTGCAACTGAATCCTGTCAGCTTCCAGTGGAAATCTACCGGCGACGATGATTTCGGGTTCATTGCCGAAGATGTTGCCGAGTTGCTACCCGAGTTAGTCGTCTATGACAGCGAAGATCGCCCCAACGGCGTCAAGTACGACCAACTATCGGTATATCTGATAGGTGTCGCGCAGCAGCAGCAAGCAGCGATTGATCATCTGAATAAACAGGTCACCGGCAGTGCCGCATTGGAGGCGCAGGTGAGCCAGTTGCGCGCAATGGTCGAGGCACTTTTGGCCGAGCGCAATGAAAGCTCAGGAGGCAGTGATGGACTGGTCATGGGCAAATAGCTTGCGGCAGCAAGCCGGAGTAGCAACGCATCGGATCGGGCGCGTGGCCGGGCTAGTATGGCTCCTGCTATCGGTTGGGATGATACAGGCGCGAGCTGAAGTTCCACGGGTATCAGACTCCGGGGTGGTGATGAGCTGGCAGGTCATGGCCGTGAGCGTCTCCAATGCCAGCTCGGCCAACTATGGCATTAGCCTGACCGGTGGCGAAACAGCCATCGGTATAGGCTCATCTGAGAACTATGGCATCAGCGGCGGCTTCTGGACTGTGTCGGGCGAAACCGGATGTTGTCAATCCCGGGGCGACATCAATCACGACGGACAGGAGCAGCCGGACATCGCCGACTTGATCTACATGGTTACTTACATGTTCCAAGAGGGACCAGAACCTCCCTGCGACGAGCCGCGCTCACCAGAGTGCCCGGAGCACTACTTTGCTGAGACGGACGTTAATGGCGACGGTTCCTGCTCGCCTGACATCGCCGACTTGATCTACCTGGTGACCTACATGTTCCAGGAAGGACCGCCTCTCGTGCCGTGTCCTTGATTGGAGCAAGATGAGAAAATAGCAGCGCGGCGGGACCACCATCCTGCCGCTTCGGCCAGCGATTGACACGTCATTGTGGGGGCGCCACACCCGCCCCCTACGCAACCTCGCGGAAGTACCCTACTAGCTCCGCGAAGGTTCTGCTAACCTCCAACCGGGGGAGCTTGATTTGATTTCGACGCCCTTCAGCGATGTAGTTGAGGGGCTTTTTGTATGTGGGACAAAGAGTTACACTGTCGAACGAACAGTTCGAGAGAACCTACAAAACCGGAAGGAGCGCAAGGGCTGGGGTTAGAGCGAAAGGGCAGATGAGGCGCTAGTCACTATCCTCGCTCAGGCCGTACTTCTTGATTCGGTAAATCAGGACATGACGCGGGATGCTCAGAAACTTGGCCGCCTTGGACTTGTTCCAGCCACACTTCACGAGAGCATTCAGAATCAACCGCCGCTCTGCATCGTGAAATGTCAGATGCTCGCCAGGCGTGGGTGCAGCCCGCAGCGACCTGGGATCGAACCTCCCGAAGTCATCCGGAAGGCTCTGCGCGGTAAGAGTATTGGAATGTCGGAGAAGAACCAAGCGTTCGATCATATTCTGCAACTCACGAACATTGCCCGGCCAATGATGGGCCAACAACCGATCCATCAACCCGGCATCAACCGAAACAGTTTCGCCTTCAGCCATTCTACTGAGAAATGAGTCGATCAGGAGCGGAATGTCCTCCTGGCGGTCACGCAGACTTGGCACCTCAATAGGTATCACGTTCAATCGATAGTAGAGATCATCCCGGAATCTACCCTCGGTCACCTGTTCTTCGAGGCTGGCATTGGTGGCCGCAATCACTCTGACATCGACCGCCCGAGATCTCTCCGAGCCTATTGCCTCCACGGTATGCTCCTGGAGCACGCGCAACAGTTTAGCTTGCAGGTCCATGGGCAGATCGGCGATCTCATCGAGCAAGAGAGTTCCGCCGTCGGCCAGCTCGAACTTGCCCTTCTTGTCTCGAACGGCACCGGTGAAGGCCCCCCTCATATAACCGTACAGCTCCGATTCAATCAGATCCTTCGGAATCGCTCCGCAATTGACGGCGATGAACTCACCTTCTGTGCGATGGCTCAAGTCATGGATGGTGCGCGCCACCAGCTCTTTTCCGGTACCAGATTCTCCCGTCAGCAAAACCGTTGCGTCAGTCGCTGCGATTGCCTTCACCGTCGCCATCATCGCTTTGAACGCTGGCGAAGCGCCGATTAGCTTCTTGCTCTTCTCAGTCTGTTTCAGACGTGTCTTCAGGCGCCGGTTTTCACGCTCCAGCGAGTCGAATTGCAGCGCTTTGTCGATGGCCAGGAACAACTCTTCGTCTTCGAAGGGCTTCGTGATATAGTCAAACGCCCCCAACTTCACAGCCTCGACCGCCTGCGATACGGTGGCGTGGGCGGTTATCAAAATCACCTTGAGGCGGGGCCGAAGAGTCGAGACCTGCAGGAGCAACTCGATACCATCAACCTTAGGCATGCGAATATCGGATAGCAAGAGGTCGAAAGACCTCTCTCTCAGCATATCCAAAGCTTCTTGCCCATCTCTGGCCGTGACTACGTCGAGACCGCGCTGTTTCAGCTTGAACTCCAGTACCCGTCGCACCGAGCTGTCATCATCGGCTAGTAATACTCGCATAGGCCGGCTACTCCTCACCCGTCAGGGGAAGCATCACCGTGGCGATGGCACCACCCTGAGTGCCGTTCTGCAGGGAAAGCGAACCGCCGTGCTTCTCTATGATGGTTTTTGCAATAGCCAGCCCCAGGCCGGTACCAGTCGCCTTGGTACTGAAGAATGGTTCAAAGAGACGCTCGCTGTCTCCGGCATCAATACCGGCTCCGCAATCCGAGATCACCAACTTAGCCTGGCTCGAAGTCTGGTCGTTTTCGAGTTTGACCGCGACGATTGATCCTTCGGGGGATGCCTCCACAGCGTTCAACAGGAGATTGAGCATCACTTGATGGATCTTCTCGCTGTCGGCGTTTACATGCCAGCCATCTTCAAGCTCGCTTGATATGGTGACGCCTTGACTACGCGCCTGGACTTCTAACTGCCGCACGCTATCTCGTATGACCTGGGAGAGTTCCACAGGCTGAAATTTCGATTCGGAAGGACCCGCAAACTCAAGGAAATCGGTTAAGGACCCATCGACCCGACGTATCTCCTTGAAGATGATCTCGCGGAATTCCTCTTTGTCAGCGGCGGAGGTTGATTCATCCCCTAAGATCTCTACTGCTCCCTTGATGGAAGCCAGCGGATTCTTTATCTCATGAGCCATGCCAGCCGCGATTTGGCCCACGAGTGAGAGCTTCTGGGATCTCTCTACTTGCAAGCGCGCGTCCTGCGCCTTTCGGCGAGCCCGCAACTCTCTATCTATCAAGGCACCCGACAGAAAGGCAATCGCGAAGTAGAATACTATCTCGGTGAGTTCATCGGCCAGTGAGTGAACATCGAAATCGGAACCGAAAATGTACGGAGAGACCAGAAGCGATATTACTGCCGCGACCAGAAGGCTACCGCGCATGCCAAACCAAACCGCGGCAATTACGATCGGAATGTAGCAGAACCGGCCATGGATGGCATGTACCCAGTGCACATGACCGAAGATGGGCTCGATCAGCCAGCCGTAGTGGATACCCAGCGTGAGGGCAACGATGCCGGATAGGATTCCGACCTTGGTGGTTTTATGTTCAGGTTGCCACACGAATTCTCTCCATATCAATCATACAAACTATTGTTGCAATCGACGTGCCGCTCAGTCTATCTTCATTTTCGTGAGCGCACATCTTGTTGATTTTCAACATCTTTCGGTTTAGGACAAAGTCGGTAGCATTTGCTCGCTTAAACATTATACGAGAATATTATTCAGTTGAGCACATTTTTGTTTATTATTGAAGAATAATCTTCACCGAGGAGTACTACCGAGTATTCCCAATATCGCTATTGCGTTGTTGCCCTTAGCATTATCACGATTGGCACGCCATGTGTTATTGGATAGGTCATGATGGCAAATAACCATGATTCTGAGAAAAACTCGACCATGAAAAGAAAAGCCACCAGAGCAGTCTCGATAGTCCTCATAGCGTCAGGTTTGCTCGCATCGACGGTCGCCGCCAGCGATAGCGAACTCTTTCTGCACTCCCCGGATTCGATGGCAGCAGCTATGGCGGTCGGGGACAATCAGCCGCTGACTATTGACTCATCATATTCATTGGACGACTACCTCACTCTCGCGGCTCGGCGCAGTCCCGCGCTCCGGTCGGCCTACTTCAATTGGCAGGCCGCGCTCGAGCGATCCGGTTATGCCGGAGCTCTTCCCGACCCGATGCTCACCTACGCGTACTTTGTTGAGAACGTCGAAACCCGGGTTGGACCGCAGAACCATCGGCTTGGTCTGAGGCAATCGTTTCCATGGTTCGGAACGCTGGGCACCAAGAAGGACATGGCCTCAGAGGCGGCCAACGCCGCGTACCAACAGTTTCAATCGGAGCGCCTGAAGCTGGGTTTCAGAGTGAAGACAGCCTATCACGACTACTATTTTCTAAGTCAGGATATTGCTATAACGAGCGCCAATCTGGAACTGCTGACCTTCTGGGAGTCTGTAGCACGTACCAAGTACAAGACTGCTCTCCGCCAACATCCCGACGTCATAAGAGCGCAAGTCGAGTTGGGCCTGCTTGAGGACCGCCTTCTCTCTCTGCGGGATATGGCTGAACCGGCGATGGCGCGGCTAAGGGCCGCCATCAATATTCCGGACTCGATCTTGATCCCTTTTCCAAGTGAGATTACAGTCGCCGAACTGCCACTCAGCAAGACTGCCATCATAAAATCAGTCAGAGAGTACAATCCGGATCTGCTGTCGATAGGACACCTCATTGAAAAGGAAAAGGCCGGGATTCGACTGGCCAAAGAGTCATATCTGCCCAGCTTCTCAGTCGGAGTCGACTACATCGAGACTGGCCCGGCCATGAACCCGACCACCGCGGAAAGTGGCAAGGATCCCTGGACTGTCGGAGTCAGCGTCAGCCTGCCGATCTGGTTCGGCAAGAACAACGCCAAAAAGCACGAGGCGATCGCCCGGCACAAGCAGGCTGAATACCGGTTCCAGGAGACTGAGAATCAGATCGAAGCGTATGCGGTTAGAGTCCTTTTCGAACACAACGACGCTCTACGAAAAATCCGCCTTTATCGCGATGGCTTGATTCCCAAGGCGGAGCAATCGTTGAACGCCAGTTACACTGCCTACCAGGCCGGCGAATTGGATTTTCTGAATGTTCTGGATGCTCAACGCCAATTGCTGGAATTCCAGCGACAGTACGAGAGAGCCGTCGCCGATCTGGGCATCCGGCAGGCGGAGCTCGAGACAGTAACGGGTCGACCGACAATCGACCTCATCGAATAACGAACCTCCAAAGAAAGGAGACATGTGATGTCTCTAGTACGCCGTATTATTACAGTAGTAGCTCTGGTCGCGGTATTGACCTTCGCCGCCAGCGCTGCCGAAACCAAGCCGGCAGTCAACAAGGAAGCCGACACGACCGCCGCCAAGGAGCTCAAGAATCAGACTCTTTGCCCGGTCATGGGTGGTAAAATCGATTCGACGGTATTCACAGACATTCAGGGACAGCGCGTTTATCATTGCTGCCCTATGTGTTCTGGCAAGCTCAAGACGGATCCTGACAAGTACTTCCAGAAGGCC
>CAZHDS010000136.1:0-8981 GCA_964531495.1 uncultured Ignavibacteriales bacterium | reverse complement strand
AATCCAAGCGGTCGGTCATCGGGTGGTCCATGGCGGTGAGCAATTTGGCGATTCGGTCCTGATTACCCCGGACCTCATGACGACCCTGCGGTCGCTAATTGATCTTGCTCCGTTGCATAATCCGCACAATATTCGAGGCATTACGGCCTGTCAGAAAAACCTCCCCGGCGTGCCGCAAGTGGCCGTCTTCGACACCGCTCTTCATACGACCATGCCGCCCCATGCTTTCATTTATGGTCTCCCCTATGTTCTGTACAAGCGGTACGGCATTCGTCGCTACGGTTTTCACGGCATGTCACACCGCTATGTCAGCAAGCAAGCCGCGCTCATGATGGACAGGCCGTACAATGAGCTGAAGATCATCAGCTGTCATCTTGGCAACGGGGCTTCGGTGACGGCGATCAAGGATGGTGATTCGATCGATACTTCGATGGGTTTCACACCCCTGGAAGGTCTACTTATGGGGACGCGCACAGGCGATCTTGATCCAGCCATCATCCTGCATCTGATGGGCCGAGAGGAATTGACCCTTCACGAAGCCTCAACCCTTATGAACAAGCACTCCGGCCTGGCCGGCATTTCCGGCGTGTCGTCCGACATGCGCGAAATCGAAGAAGCAGCCCGTGAGGGCAACTCCAAGGCTGGTCTGGCTCACGACATTTACTGCTATCGTCTGAAGAAGTATATTGGCTCCTACGCCGCGGCGATGGGCGGTCTCGATTCCCTCGTCTTCACGGCCGGTGTCGGTGAAAATTCACCGTTGGTCCGGTCGAAGGCTTGCTCTGACATGGATTATCTCGGCGTCAAGATCGATCAGGCAAAGAACGAGGCCGTCAGAGGGGCTGAGACTGACATCTCCGCCAATGATAGTCGCGTGAAGGTATTCGTCATCCCGACCAACGAAGAATTAGTCATTGCTCGCGACACACACCGGATAGTGGAAGAAGAATAGCCGAATCTCCCCTACGCTGTTGGCTTTCCACGTCCGGTTATTACGAACGCGATTAGAGCCACGACGAAGAAGATAAGGAGCGCCCAGGCCATCCCGCCGAGCGTGTCAATCACGGTCCGGTAGACCTCCAAGCCCCAGTACTCAGGCGTCAGGACCGGCCTCAGCGCCGCGTCAGTCTCAGGCGCGATGAACCGCTCCAGCTTGTAGATATGTACGCCAGATGACACGCCCACGACAAAGAGCGCGAAAGTCAGAAATTTCCGCCAGGCGGCGGCCATGTCATCGCCGATAATACGCCCAAAAATCTTGTCGATCGGCCCTTTGAACATCCTGATCACCAGCGCCGCCACGCTACAGGCGATAGCCAAGGTCACAATAAGTAGAAGTAAGAATTGCATGATTATGGTCCTCCGTCGGAATAGACACTTGTCGGATTTCTCTTATGACCATAAACACCATCCAAAACGTGGCCAACGAAACAAAAAAAGATCCTGCCGCTAATGCAGCAGGATCTCTCATAGCCCAAAATAGCAGCGCTGCTGCTACATGTTCTTGATGATATTCTCGGCGTACTGGGAAGTACCGACCTTTTTGGCGCCTTTCATCTGACGATGAAGATCATACGTCACGGTCTTCTTTTTGATCGTCTTCTGAATACCCTTTTCGATCAGGACGGCCGCCTTGCCCCAACCCATATACTCGAGCATCATCACCGCCGAGAGCATCAGCGAGCCCGGGTTGATGACGTTCTTGTCGGCATACTTCGGCGCGGTGCCGTGAGTAGCTTCGAACAGTCCAACATAGTCACCGATGTTGGCGCCCGGAGCCATGCCCAGACCACCGACCTGTGCAGCGCAGGCATCGGAGAGATAGTCGCCGTTGAGATTCGGCGTCGCCAGCACACTGTACTCGGCCGGGCGAGTCAGAACCTGCTGGAAAATTGAATCTGCGATGCGATCATTGATGAGGATCTTGCCCTTCGGCATCTTGCCTTTGTACTTGCCCCAGAGCTCGTCCTCGGTAACGACCTTGTTACGGAACTCGGTCGTGGCCAACTGGTAACCCCAATCGCGGAAAGCACCTTCGGTGTACTTCATAATATTGCCCTTGTGGACAAGCGTCACCGACGGAAGCTTGTGAGCGATGGCGTACTGGATTGCTTTGCGGACCAAACGCTTGGTTCCGGTCACCGAGATCGGCTTGACGCCAATGCCGCTATCCGGACGGATGCTGGTCTTCATGTTTCTGTTCAGCCAGGTGATGACTTTCTTGCAATCCTTGCTGCCTTTCTTCCATTCGATACCGGAATAAACATCCTCGGTGTTCTCGCGGAAGATCACGACATTGAGCCGCTCGGGATGCACGACCGGCGAACCGACGCCCTTGTACCAACTCACGGGACGGACGCAGGCGTACAGATTGAGGACCTGTCGCAGGGTCACATTGAGGGACCGGAAACCACCACCGATAGGCGTGGTGAGCGGGCCCTTGATCGCCACAATGTACTCCTTGATGGCGTCGAAGGTCTCCTGAGGCATCCACTCACCGTAGACCTCTTTGGCCTTCTCACCGGCATACACTTCCATCCAGGCGATCTTCTTGCGACCATTGTAGGCCTTTTTGACGGCGGCGTCGATCACGAGCTGAGTCGCCTTCCAAATATCCCGACCAATTCCATCACCCTCGATAAAAGGGATGATCGGCTTGTTCGGAATCACCAGCTTCTTCTTCTTGACAGTGATCCGCTGGCCGCTCTCGGGGATCTCAATATGTTTGAAACTCGGCATTCACTTTCCTTTCCTACTATCGATCGCATGGGCCACGCGTGTGATCCGGGCTGAATGCGATCCTATAAAGTACCCTGCTTCGAAACAGAATCAAAGCAGGGTCATAGTCACGCTGAACCAGGTCGGTCCAGACAAGATCGGCTACTAGTAGCCCAGGAACTTAAGGTGGCTCTTATAAGTCTTGGCCGACTTCTGCAGAGCAGTCTTGTCGCTCTTGCCCAGCTTGAGATCGAAGATCTTCTCGACACCCTTGGCACCCACTATCACCGGCACACCGATGTAGATGTCCTTGATACCATACTCGCCGGTTAGAAATGCCGAAGCCGGAAGGACTCTCTTTTCATCGTTGAAGATAGCTTTGCACATGCTGACAGCGGCGGCCGCCGGGGCGTAGTAGGCGGAACCGGTCTTGAGCAATTTGACGATTTCGCCGCCGCCAACGCGGGTGCGAGTGGCGATTTCCTTGAGGCGGGCGAGGGGAATCAACTCGGTGACCGGAATGCCGGCGACCGTAGTATACTTCAACAGCGGAACCATCGTATCACCATGGCCACCAAGAACCATCGCCTGCGTATCGGTAACGGCCACGCCAAGCTCCATGGCAATGAACGTACGGAAACGAATCGAATCCAGCACACCAGCCTGACCGAAGACGCGATTCTTCGGGAAACCAGTAACCCTCTGCATGTGGAACGTCATCAGATCGAGCGGATTGGAGACGACGATGACAAAGCTCTTGGGGGCATACTTCTTGATGTTGGTGCCGACCTGCTTAATGATGTCGGCATTCATGGCCAGGAGATCTTCACGCGACATACCTGGCTTGCGCGGCATTCCAGCAGTCACGATCACGATGTCGGCACCTTTGAGGTCGGTGTACTTGTTAGTTCCATGGACGACCGAATTGTAACCGCGAACGGGACCGGCCTGCGTAAGGTCGAGTCCTTTGCCCTGAGGGACACCCTCGACGATATCTACCAAAACGACGTCGGCGAAATTGGCCTCGGAGAGATACATGGCGCACGAAGCACCAACGTTTCCGGCACCGATCACAGCGATCTTCTTGTTCATCAGAACCTCCAGAAAAAAGAACTACGATTAAGGTTTATATTGTCAAGACTGTATTTCCAGCATCTCTAACAACCGCCACGCGGCTGCCCCGTTTTTTGCTCAGAGATATAAACACGAATTGTTCTACCTTGTCAAGTGGTTCATAGAAGACCTGACGCACTTCCTTCGCGGCCATTTCACTATGTACCCAAATGTCGCACCGGCGCGCGGTAGAGATAACGCGAGAGAGCTTGTGGCTGCCAAAACGGAGCACACCGTCAATAGGTCGATTGGCCTCGCGGTCCCACTTCTGTGACAGATCATAGAAATGCTCGGAGCCGATACCACCAAGGCAAGCCGAAAGCAGGACGATTGAGCCGCCGTCGGCCACAGCCGCCTGGCAGTTCTCCAATGCCTTCTGGATTTGGTACAGATTGCCATCCAACGGCGGCAACATCTCAGCGATCACCATGTCATAGGGCTCGTCGGCTCGATGGCCGAATACCCCGGAGGCAGCGGCTCTTCCCCGGCTGAAGGATTCCTCAAGTGACCCGCAGAAGACGCTTGCGATCGTGCCCTGGGCATCGAGAACAACTTGAATCCCGTTCAGGCTCTTGCCGTCCTGCAATGAGCAGAGCTGGTCGAGATGTTCGGCGACCGGGTTGCCGTCGACTCGCATGGGACGAGCTTCGAGGCTGTTGGCCAGATTGTGATTGCGTTCGACAGTAGCCAGATCGGTGAGACCCGGGAACAACGATTTTCGCCCACCGGTGAAGCCTGCAAAATAGTGGGGCTCCACTGAGGAAATAGCGAGAATACAATCGCTCTCGGCCGCTTTTTGATTGAGCCACACCTCGCCGTCGAATTTGTCCCGACCAATCATCGTCATCGCCTCGAGATCACGCGCATCGTGCCAAGACAACCGTCCTCGCAGACGTTCCAGAAACTCGCCAAAGATTGTCGCCAGATGCTGCTCAGTCGGCGCGGCATGCGTACCGGTCGCGATCAGGACCTCTGCCCGGTCCAGAATGGTCGCATCAAAACGGTCCAGCCAACGGAGAACTGCGGCCGTTGGCGTGCTGCGATAACCATCGTTGACAACCAACAGCGGTCGTTCGCGCTCAAACCAGTTGTTCAAGCCAGCCGAGCTGAGTTCCGCCTCAAAATCACCGTAGGTCAAACCGTGATCAACCGTGCGAGGAGCGTACTCGTCAAGGACGGCCGAAGCTGGCAACTTGAGGCTCAGGGGCTTTCCCCCGTATTGGAGAGTGACCTCATGGTCGCTACTATTCAAACGGACTGCTCCCACTGCCCATGGGGCCTGAAAAAAGAACGCCGGGAGGCTATAGGTCAGCGGCCCCGGCGTCCTGCTCATTCATCGCTCCACCACGTTATCTCACCGGCAGTCTGGCTGACTGCGGGGGGTGACGCTCAATGTCTCAGTCGAAAAAGAAGGCTATTTCGACAGCGGCGTTGGCCTCCGAATCGGAAGCGTGCACCGAGTTCTCCTGGATGTCGCGAGCTATCTCCTGCCGAATTGTGCCCGCGGCAGCCTTGGCTGGATCAGTGGCACCGATCAGGTCGCGCAGATCGGCAACGGCGTTCTCTTTCTCCAGGACCATCGGAACCACCGGACCGGAAATCATGAAATCTACCAGGTCATCGAGGAACGGTCGCCCCTCGTGTACGGCGTAGAATTGCCGGGCCTGATCCTGCTTAAGCCGGACCATTCTCATCTCGACGATTTTGAAGTGGGCCCGCTCGAGCCGGTTGATGACGTGACCTACAAGATTTCGTTCGGTCGCATCCGGTTTTACGATCAGGAGCGTACGACTCATATGTCGTCCTATTTCTTGACCGCCAGACCGGCTTCAAAACCGATCTCGACGGCCTTTCTGTTTTTGTCTTCCGTACCTTTAGGCGCACGCGCCAGAACAGCTTTGATCAGATCCTCCTTGGAGACAACATCGGTCAGCGCCGCGATGGCACCCAGAGCTACGACATTGGCAACCATCGGATGTCCGGCCTTCTCGCGAGCCAACTCGGAAAACGGCAGGCCATAGTAGTCATCCGTGGGGATCTTGTCAACCAGACCACTGTCCACGATCAGGATGCCGTCCTCGCGCAAGTCAACCCAGTACTTGTCCATCGACTCCTGGGTCATGGCCAGCAGCATATTGAGCTTCATCGCCTTCGGATAGTAAATCTCATTGGTCGACACAACCACGTCAGCCTTGGAAGCACCACCTCTGGCCTCGGGACCGTATGACTGAGTTTGGACCACGTTCTTCGAGTAGTCGTACCCGATCGCCTCAGCCAGGATCACGGCGCCCAGAATCATCCCCTGGCCGCCCGAGCCGGACAACCGGGCCTCAAAACGGTCGTGGGGGATTTCGATCTTATCGAGCAATTTGTGTCCCATGTTCACTTCGCTTTCTGTTGGGCGTCGACGACCTTTTGATACTCATCGCAGAATTCGGTGCGGTCATCCTCGTGAAGCGTTCCCAGGATCCACTTTCCTTCGAGCTCCTCGGGGGTCAGCTTGGCCGCTTTGGCCTGGGTGATTGACCGATCCTTGAAATTCCGCAGCATCGAGACGGCGTCGCCGGTGCGGTTGAGCCGCCCAAAATACGTGTGGCAATTCGACATAGCCTCGACCAGGGAGAATCCATTGTGCTGGATAGCCAGTTTGATCTGCTTCTCCAGTTGGGGCCCATGGTGAACAGTGGAACGAGCCACGAATGATGCTCCGGCCGCCTTGGCCAGATCGCACGGCTCGAACTGCTTCTCGGCATTGCCATAGGGCGTGGTCGTTGAAAACGACCCCGCTGGCGTCGTCGGTGAGCCCTGACCTCCGGTCATGCCATAGATGTTGTTATTGATGAGAATCGCAGTGATATCGATGTTGCGACGGCAGGCGTGAATAAAGTGATTGCCGCCGATGGCCAGCGCGTCACCATCACCAGTGATCACGATGACTTTCATACGCGGCTGGGCGAACTTCACGCCCGTTGCGAAAGCCAGAGCCCGACCATGCGTCGTATGCAGAGCGCTGAAATCGAGATACGTGGGCATCCGGCTGGAGCAGCCGATACCGGACACGAGCGCGACTTCGTCGCGCGACAGGCCCAGGCCATCGATAGCCCGAATGACCGCGCCCATGACGACACCAATACCGCATCCGGCACACCACACGCTAGGGAATTTCTTGTGCGGCCGGAGATAGTCAAGGATGATATTCGACTTCTGCTTCTCAGCCTTGGGGATTTTTTCAACGGTAGCCATTACATCACCTCTTCCAGCTTTTCGAGCAGTTGCATCGGCGTCAGGATCTCGCCGTCATACCGCATCAGCGAATGAATCTCGGTATCGGGTGGAAGCACGCGGGCCACCTCATGCACTATCTGCCCCATATTGAGTTCTGGGACGATCACTTTCTTGACACGGCCCAGATATTCGCGGAGTTTGTTGTCCGGGAAGGGCCAGATCGTGTAGAGCTGAACCAAACCGACCTTCACACCAGCCTTACGAGCCAGCACCACGGCCAGCAAAGCCGCCCGCGACACTGAGCCATAGCAGACGATCGCAATCTCGGCATCATCCATCATCTCCACCCGAAGCTTGGTGATCTCACTTCGGTAGTTCATGATCTTGTCGCGGAGCTTGTCCAGCTTGATCTTGCTCTCATCGGCGCGATTGGTTGAGAAGCCGCGCTCATCATGTGTCAGACCGGTGACAATATTCCGATATCCCTCGCCATAGGCTGGCATGGGCGACACGCCGTTGGCAGTCATTTGGTACGCCTTGTAGTCTTCCGGCGCACACGTAGGTTTCACACGATCAACGATCCGGAATTCGCCCGGCTGTGGGAGCGACACCAACTCACGCTGGTGGGAAATAGATTCATCCATAAGAACCGTTACCGGAGTGCGAAAACGTTCGGCCAGATTGAAGGCGCGGATGGTCTCGGTTACCGTATCCCCTACCGTCGAGGGAGCCACCGTTATGGCCGTGTAGTCACCATGACTACCCCAGCGCGCCTGCATCGTATCCGACTGGCTGACCTTGGTGGGCAAACCGGTCGAAGGACCACCGCGCTGGACGTTGATGATGACGCACGGGGTTTCGGTCATGTAGGCATAGCCGATATTCTCCTGCATCAAGGAATAGCCGGGACCTGAGGTTGCCGTCATCGCCTTGGCGCCGCTAACGGAAGCCCCAATCACGGCCGCGATGGACGCAATCTCATCTTCCATTTGAATGAAACGACCACCAAGCCTAGGCAGCTCGCGGGCGCATCCTTCGGCCACTTCTGTGGACGGGGTTATGGGATATCCGGCAAAAAAACGCATTCCGGCGTAGGTGGCACCTTCAACGCAAGCCAAGTTTCCCATCAACAGGACTCTCTGTGTATCAACCATTTCTTATCCCATCCTACTTGTAGTTCGAAGTAATACAGAAGTCCGGGCAGTGAATCCAGCAGACTGTACATTGAGTACAATCTTCAGGACGTGCCATTTTCGGCTTTCCATCTCGATCAGGCTCGAATACCTGGGTGGGACAGAAAGCAATACAGATGTTGCACGCCTTGCACCACTGGAGATTAATCTTCAGCGGCGGTGGACCATTGGAGTAGTCGTATTTGCTTTTCGACTTCTTCTTTGCGGCGGTAGAATCCGCCGATTTGGTGTCGGCCATGGTCATCCCTTTGCAGTAGCGGGGTTACTCTTGCGACTTGTTACAGCCTATTTCTTCTTCGTCTTGGTCTTTGATTTCGGTTTGGCCGTCTTCTTGGTCGTAGCCTTTGACCCGTCCTTCTTCCGCTTGGCGACTAGCTCCTTAAGCAGAATCGGTAGCTCCGTAGGTGAATTAGCGACCGGAATGCCAACTTTGTTGAGAGCCTTGATCTTCTCTTCGGCCGTGCCGCTGCCACCGGAGATAATAGCGCCAGCGTGACCCATCCGTTTTCCAGCCGGGGCAGCTTGTCCGGCAATGAACGCCACCACCGGCTTGGTCACATACTTCTTGATGAACTTGGCCGCATCCTCTTCGGCCGAACCACCAATTTCACCGATCATGACGATAGCATTTGTAGATCTATCGGCCTGGAAGGCCTCCAGGACATCGATGAAGTTGGTCCCCGGGATCTGATCGCCACCAATACCAATACAAGTCGATTGACCCATGCCAGC
>CAZHDS010000135.1:0-9016 GCA_964531495.1 uncultured Ignavibacteriales bacterium | reverse complement strand
TGGCGGACATACGGAGATCCTCCTATAATAGACCGTGTACGTCTCTTAATATAGCGAAGGCGACGGATCCAGGTAAAGGTTGAAGTTACTCAATGGTGAGATCCGAATGGGATGCGCTGAGGCTGGTTCTTGCGACGAGTCCCGCTTCAGATCTTCCGTAACAGTACTGGCCCCGGAATGGTCGCCTAAGAAGAAGGACCTGGACCCGGCGTTGACCGGAACCAGGTCGTCAATCTGAGCAATGGTTGGGGGCGACTCAGCGTTTGTCTTCAACCCTGTCCAAACGCAGTCTCAGTTCGTCGTTGTCTCTTTTGAGCTCTTTGATGGCTTCAAGCAACACGGCTGTCATCTTGGAATAGCTGACGGATTTGAAGCCTTCATCATCGGTGCTGACTAGCTCGGGGAGGATTTCTTCCACATCCTGGGCGACCAGTCCTATCTGACGCCGATCACTTAAACCGCTGCTGCCTGCCGCGTCTTGATCCCAGTTATACTTCACGCCATCGATTCGCATGATATCCTTCAGAGCGTTGTCAATGGTTGCTATGTCTTTTTTGAATCTGATATCCGATGTCTCAGTCAGAGACACACATCGGATGTCACCGCCCACGTCGAGCTCGTAGGAGGATGAGGGGGTTTTCTGAATTCCTACATTGCCACCGTTTAATGTGGTGATTCCCTCACTGAGGGAGGGGGCAGATGAGGTGCTACTGGCGACTATGTACATGGCGTCGTCCTGATAGATAATATCGCGCCGGTTGCCACCGTTGCTGAAGGCGATAACTCCCGGCCATCCTTGAGGAGTGCTCATAGCAATCGAACCACTGGCAACATCGAACTTGGCCAGACCCGCCACAGACAGTCGAGCCCCAACCTTTGGCTGTATCAAAGCAACCGCCACCGACGAAAGTGTACTCGTGCATGGCGGCATTTTGCCGTCCGCCGACCGCTACCAAGTAGTGATAGTCGACGCGGTTGTCTTTGCCGGCACCAATGAAGCTATAGTCGCCATCAACGAAGTTGGAGGTTCCGCCAACGATGGCGCCATAAATGGCATAGAGGTCATTGGTGTCCCCGCCTCCGATGAAGCCGAAGCGGCCGCTGACATCGTTGTTCCGGCCGCCGACAATTGTACTGGCCGTATCCCAGACGTAGTTGCTTTTGCCACCACATGCCTATCATAGGCAGGAATCGCCTCAAGATTACCTGTCAGAGGACAACATAGAGATCTATGTCCATGTGGTGGGGCGTGAATCCCCGTCGCACAGTCAATTACAGCCGCGAACGCGGTGGGATCGATTGCCTCAGTGGTGTATGGTTGCCGGGCTGTTGGACGACCAAATTCGTCAGCCATCGGAGCAGACTGAGTCACATCTTGCTGCAGACTGCATCTCCGAAGATTGAATCTCACCATCTGCTTGGACCTTGGCAGATCTTGTCGTATACTCAGACTCTGACATCTTAGCAGGAGTTCTTTGAACACAGTGCGATTAAGTCCGATGGGACTACCAAGGGATGAGTCTCGCTATTGCGAGCGATTGGGTAATCAGTGGTTGACCTAAGTTGAAATCTATCAATAGAAGACCCGTGGGGTTGGAGGACATCAAATGAAGGGGATCCTTCTAACATTGTTGGTTCTGCTGGCCGCAACGTGCAGCGCTAGTGAAGAAACCACGTCGAAGCCATCAGAAGAAGACTACACAGATGTGGTACTACTGAATAACAATGGAACCATAACTGGGAAGATTCTGGAGATTATTCCCGGCAAGGAGGTCCGGATTGAGCGCATAGACGGGCAAGAGTTCACGGTTCCGTTCAAGAGGATTTTCGCGGTAACAGATACCGACAATCTGGAGCAGCGTCGTCAGGAATTCCAAATGCACAAGCCGGACAAAAGCCCGTTGGACTGGAGGAACGTCACGATGGTTGGCTTTCGCCATTGCTCGGTCAACGATCGGTTCTCGGCCTCCACTGTGAACGGAGTCGCACTCAGCGAACACATCTTCGTTGGGCTTGGGCTTGGCTGGGACAGTTACCCGCAGGGTAACATCGTGCCGGTTTTTGCGAACGGAAGGTACTCGGTACAATGGGGATTTGTGCGACCTTTTGCTTACGTTGATGCCGGATATGCTTTTGGATGGTTGTGGGGCATGCCCGGTGCCGATTTCGGAGGGTTGACCGTAGGCGTGGGGCTTGGGATGAAACTGGCCGTTGATGATGGCACTATGCCCCTTCTGCAGCTTGGGTTCCGCTCTCAGCAGACCAAAACGGGGCGCCGGGAGACTGAGACATTGAACTTTTGTACCGTGATGATCGGTCTATCGATATAGCCTGGCCGGTAAGGGAAATATGATAGAGTTCGCTGACCAATCGTACGTTGTGACAACTCTTGACCGGAAGAATACGGTCTTGTCCGACAGTATCAGCGTCATTTCAGCGATGGAAATAGATCCAATCCCGGATTGGACGTACGAGGTCCCCGGGAAGTTCGATGGCCACTTTTTCCCGACCCATGAAATCCTAATGTTTTTCGAAACGGAAAGCAGAATCGTCCAGCAGAAACATATTCACATTGTCATGTAGACGGATGAGTCCGACAGTCATGAAATGACCGTGTGTACAAGATTCGTATCACGCTCATAAGTTGTTGCCACTAGAGAGATGGTAGCTTAGATTGCGATAATCACAGTTCGAACTGTCTATAAACGTGCTCTACCTCTGAATACGCTCTTGCCAATGGTCCGTCACGACACCAGCAACCGAAGCAGTATCCCCACCAGGACAGCCTTGCCAAGCTCGGACCCTGTCCGGGCCTTCCTCCAGTCACCGCTCAACCGAGTGCGTTTCGACGATTTCTTTCCGCGGTGCCTGGAAGTAACCACGGGGTACCTAAGATGTTTGAATGCACGCCGATTTTCCCTGCCGCTGGAGCAGTATTCTTCGGACAATCCAACTCGCGATCTGGCCATCGATATTCTGGGATCATTGCTCGCCGGCCGTCATGGCGAACCCTTTGGGATTGTCTTTGAATACTACCGACGCGAGGGTTTCGAGGAATTCGCCGCCGTATCCGAGGAAGAACTCTATCATCACCTGACAATCCTGATACGCAGTTTTGTGCGTCAGGAACTGAGCAAGCTGCGCAAACGGCACGATCCACAGATCGAGAATCTGAAACGGCGTATTGGCGACATTCTCAAAGACCGGCAATATCGTGTTCTGGCGTCCGAGTCTTCACCGGGTCGGGACCGAGTGACGCTCGCGCCAGGGAAGGAAGTTGAAGGGGATCATCGGGAGCCGTGGCCGCAACACGAGCTGGATTTGGCAGCTGAGTTGGCCTACCAACGAAGTTCCAGCCGCAGCCAGTGGTGCCGCAATCTATTTGAGGAGATCACGCATGACGAGCGTTGGTGTGACTGGGTCTATCGCCATCAATTGGTTGCGGCGATGATTGGCGTGTGTCGAGCCAACCAGCTACTGGAGATGGATCAGCCGTCCCGGATACCGCCAGCCGACCAAGGTCTGAGCGGCGACTCGGTGGATCGAGCGAGCCAACTTGCCCGCGATTGGCTTCGAGAAAGTGTTCTGCGGGACTTCGCAGCCAAAGGCCGGATCACTGTCAAAGAAATCGAACCGTTCCTGGCGGCGTTCGACGCGATCATAGCCGATGGCACTCATAGCGGTACTCTGGACAAACTTCCGGACTATTTTCGGGCCTTAATGCCAGCTCAGACCCATCAGGATTATCTGAGCAAGTACAAGTACGTGTTTGAGACCGCAATGAAAGGCGGTCTGCAGTATATGGCTAGGATATTGACCGAATGATCTACAGGAATACACGATGGTGCCTACATAAATGGTAGGCAGGTTATCGGAAGGATAAGCGTGCACCCTACAAGACGGGAAATCGAGAGAACTATTCTGGGACTGGCCTCGGATGAGGATCAGAGCAGAATTGCTGGCCATTTGGGCGAATGCCTGATTTGCCGGGAGATCGCCGAGCAGTTCCGAGAGTTCCAGGCGACGATTCCAACGGCCTCCAAGGAGGACTTGACGGCTGCTCGACAGGTTGCGAATGACCTGTATCGCGAGGCGTGTCGCGGGCAGATTGTATCACTGACGCCGTTGCGCACGATCTCGGCTAGGGAAGAGCTTTGCTTTGCTGCCGACGGCAAACCGGCTCATCCGTCCGAAATCGAGGAACTAGCCACGCTTGTCTCTGATGCCAATGATCTGGTCCTTCGTCTCATGCGCGATCACGCTGCATCGCAGGATTTTCTCCAACTGGTCGCTGACGACTACTCCGATATCGCACACACCCTGGTCCAAATCCCTTCTTTGAAGCAGGAATTCGTAACCGATGACAAAGGACGCGCCGATCTCCCGCCAGCCGGGGAGACACCCTGGGACAGCGCCGACTGGCAAATCAAAATGCCGGATGCGGTGTTCGATCTGAAGCCCCTTGATTTCACGCCCGATCAACCGGACTATTCGCACGCGGTCGAGCTGGATACTGACCAGGCTGATCGAATCCGCGTGACCTTTGAAGGGCGCAGTGATAGTTCTTCGATTGTTATCGAGGTACTTGAGCTACAGGGCGAGACTGATCTGGCGCCGATGCGAGCCATTGTCATCGTCGGCCGTCACGGCCATTCTGCCCCCACTGTCACCGGCCAGCCGGTGTCTCTGGACTTGCCTGACTCCGACACGCCCATAACCATCAGATTGTACCGTCTGTCATGAGTTCCGTAGTAGCATTTGCCCGGCTGTTTCTTCAACTCAAAACTGAGCTGTCACGCGACGGGGAGGCGGACCTTCGCCTGATGCGTTTGGCCGACTTTGCCCAGAAACATGCTGCCAGTCTCCAGAATCCCACCCACGCCTCATATCTTGAGGAGTGGCGCGCGCTCGTCGAGCACCAGCTTGAGGGTCAGGCGTGTCTGGACGATCTTGCCCCGGATGAGCTCCGCCGCGTCGCCAAAGCCTGTGAGGGGATTGTTAGTGAATCATCTGTAGCCAAGCTGCACCGGGAGTTGGCCAGGAAGCTCTGCTATGTCGGCGAAGCCGCGATGGCGCTCGCATGGCTTGACTCGGGAAACGAGGACGAACGGCAGAGTGCATCCAAGGCCGAGGCTGACGATGCCACCGACGAAACAACAGCAGCGCGCCGGATCTTGGAGACTCTCCCACCGGACTCCTCAACCGCACGGGAAACTGAGAAAATCATCCGTGAATGGCGGCTGGAGCGCGAGGCGCTCAGTTTTGACTCTGTCAAATGTCTGTTTGTTGACAAGAACGGCCCAATTGCTACCGGGCGGGGTCGGATGCGCACGCTGGTTTGCAGGAACGCCGATGCCATCAAGGGGCAGGAGACCAACGAGCTTGTTTTCGACAATCAAGTGCGCGGACCGGACGACCCCTTCGTGGGCGCTTCATACAACGCTCTTCATGCTACCGAACTCCTCCTGCAGCGTGATGAGAAGGGAAGCAACTCCCGTTGCCTGCGAGTGCATCTGGCTATCGAAGACAGCAGTCAGGCGTTCACCGGTGATTCGATAGCCTTGGCGGTCGCGCTGGTCAGTTTTGCCAAGCTCATGAAGCCGCAGATCCATCGTCACGAGCGTTTCGTAGCTGGCGAGATCGCGGTCACCGGCTCCCTGAGCGCCGATGGAACTCTTCTGCCCGTGAATGGTGACAGCCTGAACGAAAAGATCACCCGGGCGTTCTTCTCACCTGTGAAGTATGTCGTGCTCCCTCATGGCAATGCTGCTGCTGCGCGAGACTGTATCGAGAAGCTGCGCCAGCAGTATCCTCGCCGTCGGCTGCAGGTGATCGCCCACGAGCGGCTGCAGGATGTGATCGATGACCACAACGTCATCCGTCCCGAGAAAGTCTGCATGGGGGAATTTGTCGCCCGCAAGGCGGGCCGCTACACGCGTTCGGTGAAAGTCCAGGTGCCCTTGTTGATAAGCGTCACGTGGTTGCTGTTAGCCCTGCTCTGGCCAAAACACTTCGACCCGTGGTTTGACGGGAACCCAGTCAGATTGGAAATAGAAGGTAATGTCTTCCGCACATTCAACGAGAATGGCGAGTTCCTTTGGAGTTCGACGCCATTCGAAGCCAATCTGACTTCGAACCTCTATGAAGCGAAAGGGCCGTGGGAGTTTGTTCAGTTGGCGATACGTGATATAGATAGGGACGGTCTGAATGAGATAGTCTTTGTGCCTATTATAGATTCACATCGAGGTCGGTTTTCAATCTATGATCACGATGGGTCCCTTATGGGCGATATTGCGTCGTGGTTCCCAACCACGTATCCCGGAGACATCGCGTATGACAGTGTCCCCATTGCATTGGACTACAGCCTGCCCGTGTTCTTGGTACTTGAGAATCGGCTGGGACAGAGCTATATCCTCACAAAGAGTGATGCCTCGCCTCCAATACGAAGCCAATTCAATCTGTTCAATCACAAGGGTGAACATTCGGGAGGGCCGTACATACATACCGGCGGGATTGATATGGCATTTGTAGATGATAGCGAGTCGGACTCGTGCGGATTCCCTCGCATCCTATTGGGGGGCACCAATAACCGGTACAACCGTGCCGGTTTCTTCTGTCTGAACCCCTCGAGGCTTTGGGGAGTCAGCCCTCCGTACGATGATGAGCTCTTTCTTCTGTCAGGTATGCCGGAGGGAAGCCAAGAGTTTTATGTAGCGCTCCCGGAGACTCATCTGTCTGATGGTATAGGAGTCAGGAATTGGGTCGTGACCACTGGTTTTCCAAATGGCGAAGCGCACTACGCTGTGAGAGTAACCGAGGGGAGCGGCTGCACAATTGACGGCATATTCCGTGACCAGACATCCTGGTGCACATCGGAACTACCTCTATTAGAGTATCGACTGGACTCGGCCTTGAATCCTCTTAAAGCACATTTCTGGGAGGGCAACGCTCTATTTTTCAATGGTCTACTCAAGAAGCGTGGCTTTCCGCCAATTCAGAATGCCGATGACTATCTCGACTCCTTGACGAGTTGTGTCGACGTATACCGGAGTGCGACCTTCACACCCTAATAGCTAACCAGCCACATCAGCTACTGAGCAAGAATCCGCGCGGGGCGGACTATTTTCCACAAAACGACATCGCGGCTGCTACTACTCTTATGGATGACACAATTGAGCAAGAGCAAGAGCGAAGCAATTCGGAGGGGTCAGGAGCCAATGTGTACGCAGGAGCTCGCGACTTGAGTGGAGAAAATGGTTTTAGTGCAACTGAAGGAAGGAGTTTCAGAGTGAGAAATCTTGTCAGAAACATCGTGCTGGCAACTATCTTGGTTGCCTGCGCAACCAGCATCTTTGGGCAGGCTGGGATTACCAACGACTACATAGCGTATTCCTCAGAAGAAAGCGGCACATGGGAAATCAGAGGCATGGATCCCGTCACAGGTGTTAGTGAACTACTGTTATCTGTCGGTGGGTCACGAGTCTGGGGTGGAGCGTTCTCGCCAGATCGGACTCGCTTTGCCTATAGTTCTAATGCCGTTGACGGGAATTATGATTTATGCATCCTTGAATTGGACGGCTCTGGATCAACCTCTGTCATCAATAGTGACTTCGGCTATCTAAATGCTCCTGATTGGGTAGACGACAACACTTTGATCTTTGCATCCAATCATAACGTATACCAGATCAATTCAGATGGCTCTGGATTAGTGTGTCTTACGTGTTCCATGGCTGGCGGCTTTCGCATGCCAGTTCTGTCGTCCGATAGGAGTCGAATAGCGTACACTCGTGACGTTGGGGATATTGAAGTAGCGGATTTTCCAAGTTTTGGGAACATGTGTCCACTGCCAACTCCCGGCCCTGTTATTCATATGGCGACTGATTGGACCGATAACGGTAGAATCACGTTTTACACTACTGATCAGCATAACATCTATACGGTTGATGATTGTGGAGGCGATCTACAGAATCTAACTCCACCGGAAATAATGGAAGGCGCTGCCCGTTTCTCAAATGACGGGTCGTGGGTTGCTTTTGAGAACTATATTGGGTCAAACCCGAACCATGTTTCCAATCTGTGGGTCATGGACGCCAACGGAACCGCTGAGAGTCGCAAGCAACTGACGTTCACCACAGGCAGATACGACATTGAACCCCTCGACTGGGGTGGGTGCTACCGCTCCGACTCTCTCACCATCCTTCCCGTCGCGTTCGATATCAAGCCCGGTTCTTGCCCCAATCCGCTTAATACTAGACGACATGGCAATCGCGGGAACTCCGTGCTGCCTGTGGCTATTCTGGGCACAGCCGAATTCGATGTCTTCCAGGTTGATGCAGTGACCGTTACTCTCGAAGGCCTGTCACCTCGTCGCTACAGTTTCGAGGATGTTGCCACTCCGGTTGGCGAAGAATCGGCGGAGTGCGAATGCCATGATCTCGGATCGGACGGTCTTGTCGATATGACTCTGAAGTTCAATCGTCAGGAACTGATTGCTCAACTTGAGGAGCAAGGGGTGTTTGGCTTGCGCGTTCCGATGACTATTCGAGGGCACCTGCTTGACGGCACACCGTTTGTGGGAGTGGACTGCGTTGTGATTCCTGAAGAGTTTGCGGCCAGCAAGGCAGGTGAAAACGAAGCGCTTCCACTCAGCTTCACACTTCTTCAGAACTACCCTAACCCGTTCAATCCGACAACTGAGATCAGTTTCAGCCTGCCGGTGGCATCTGATGTCACAATATCGGTCTACAACATGTTGGGTCAGACGGTCGCGGTCGCAGCCGATGAGCACATGACCGCCGGTCACCACACCGTGACGTGGGACGGCTCGAATGTCGCCAGTGGCGTGTATTTCTATCGCCTGAGTACTTCGGAGTTCACCGACACGAAGAAAATGATGCTGTTGAAGTAGGGGAACTGCAACACCCGATGATCACGGCTCAAGAGTGATCACATCAGAGACCCAGCGGTTAACAGCCGCTGGGTTTTCTTGTGTCATTGAGTTGACTACGGGCATTGG
>CAZHDS010000134.1:0-9070 GCA_964531495.1 uncultured Ignavibacteriales bacterium | reverse complement strand
TAGTCGCCAGCGTCCAACCTATAGAAATAGACGCCCGATGCGACCGTGTCGCCATCGCCATCGGTGCCGTCCCATGGAAGACGATAATGTCCCGGCGGCAGACGGCGGTCGATAAGAGTCCTCACCTTCTGACCTAGTATGTTGGTGATAGACAGCTCGACGACGCTCGTACGCGGCAGATCAAACTCGATTGTCGTCTCGGCATTGAACGGGTTGGGGTAGTTCTGGTCCAGAAGGAACTCCGACGGCTGAGTGGGTTCATAATCATAATCAACGTCAGTTGCGTTACCGGTGTCATAACCGGCAAACAGGTTCACTTCTCCGTACCAGTCCGGGCCACCAGAGGCAGTTGTAGACATAGCCGCGAAGTCGTCAATACCATCTCCGCTGAAATCACCAATCCCCCTGACCTCCCAACCCAGAAACACCTGACCACCGGGGATATCAACCCCATCCATCACAATGTCAGGTGAGATGACACTGTCAGACCTGGGACCACCAAGATATATACGAAGCACATTTTGATACACATTCGGAGTCAGAGTCTCGCTAGTCACGAAGTCCGGGTAGCCGTCTGCATTGAAATCTCCAATCAGGGCAGCATCAGTCGCGCCATAATACCCCCAAAAATCCTTGCTTGTAATCATATCCACTTGACCATCTAGAGAATCGCCGAGAAAGTAGATCCCCTGAACATATGGGCTTGATTGGCCAACCACCAACAGATCAGGTTGACCGTCTGCATTGAAGTCGCCAAGTGGCACCATTGTCTGGCCGAATCTGGGATCTGTCCCATACAATGTGAAGTCTGATATGGTGTCAAAGTCAGGTCCGCCAAAAAAGAATTTGATGAAGTTGGTGTCTGAATTGGGCCACGAGGAAATTGCTATGTCAGGATACTGATCCCCGCTGAATTCTCCCGTTACAATGGTCTTTCCAAAGTCGCCCCCGGTGTCAGGTATAACAAACTCAGGGATGGTATCTCGCAGATGGTCGATCCGATAGATATATACAGGTCCACCATTGGCATTGGAAGCGAGTGGGAGAAATAGAGCACCATCGCCAAGTAGATCTATCGCGCCGTTCGCATCAGCCAGATTACCAGGCAGTATGTTTGGAATGAGAAAGTCGGTGCTGTCGTTCAGGCCAGGGCCACCGAGTGTAATACGGAATCCCTCAGGATACCGATGATAGCCAAGATCATCATAACCATCAGCGTTCACATCACCCAACACACCAACAGTGCCCCGAATTGAATCGAGTCTCAGCTCCCAAATGGAATCGGCGGTAGGGCCTCCGTAGTACACGAAAGCCGGATTGGTCGCTAATATGTTGCCGACACGCTTCCACACGAGAATGTCAACGTGACCATCGCCTGACATATCGCCCAGTGGAAGGATCCTCTCACCGAAGAAATACAGAGGCTCGGAATCGCGGATGACTAGAAAGCGATCCAGAGAATCAACATCCGCACGGGCAGTGGAAGCAACACGAACCATGTCAGCATGACAAAGCTCGGCAGAGAAGATCACGAACATGGTCAGAGCCAGAACACACAATCTCAACACGATGTGTGGCAAGCGTCGATCGCCAGAATCACATCTCACGCCAACCTCCTCGATCCATAGCACCACCGATTGTTGGTTGCTCGCTTCTAATGAAGCGTCACTGCTATCAACAAGTTAGTGGATTACTTCGATTTGTCAAGGCAAGGAACCATTGGCCCAACGCAGCCTCCGGCTGTTGCAGCAGGCGAGCCAGATCAATCCTCACTTCGTCTTTGGCGGCGGCTTCTTGGTTCTCCCGGACTGTACCAGCGCCTGACGCAGCAAGAACTCGATGTGTCCGTTAAGGCTTCGAAAGTCATCGTTGGCCCAGCGCTGCAGTTGGTCCAGCAGCGCCGGGTCAATTCTGATGAGAAACGGCTTTTTTTGTGCCACGATTACTGATACAACGTGCCAGTGTTGATTACTGGCTGAGTCGAGGTTTCGCCGCACAGCACGACCAGAAGATTCGATACCATGGCGGCTTTGCGTTCGTGATCGAGTTCGATGATGTTCTTCTTGGACAGCTGCTCGAGGGCCATTTCGACCATGCCGACCGCGCCTTCGACTATCAGCTGACGAGCCGCCACAATCGCTCCGGCCTGTTGACGACGTAACATCGCTTCGGCGATCTCCGGTGCATACGCCAGGTGACTGATACGCGCCTCGATCACCTCAACGCCGGCCTGCTCCAGCCGCTCGTGGATTTCGACTCTCAGTTTGTCGGAAACTGCCGAAGTACTCCCCCGTAGGGAAATGATATCGTCGTCTTTGGAGTCATACGCGTAGTGGGTGGCCATATTACGAACGGCCGATTCACTCTGAATCCTGACAAATTGCTCGTAGTCATCAACCCGGAAACAAGCGTCGGCCGTATCGACCACTTTCCAGACCACAATCGAAGCGATCTCGATCGGGTTGCCATCCACGTCGTTGACCTTCATCTTGGTCGTCTCGAAATTCCTGACGCGCAGCGAGAGATGCCTTTTGCTTAGCAGTGGGTTAGCCCATCGCAAGCCCTCCTGACGGGTGGTCCCTGTATACTTGCCAAACAGCTGCAGGACACGAGCCTCGTTTGGATTGACGAAGAAAAGGCCGGCCAACAAGAATATGTCAACCAGTATGACGATTCCTGCGGCAATCTTCAACACCGGGGGGGTGATGATGATCGCGACGATCGCCCCAATTAGGACGGCGATGAGGATAAAGAGCACCACCCATCCCGAGGCGACATTGCGGTTGAGTTCCTTAGTCATGGTTTCTCCTTTGTTATCTGATCGTTGTCCACTTTTGATATCATATTGATATTACGACGATATCGCAAGAAATATTCACCGATAATCCGGTTTTTCTCGCAATTTTGTCCGAGATACACCCCTCGCGTGTGCCTACTCGCCGATTGTGCAGCTCTTGGACTTGACATTTGAGGAAAAACGCATATAATGGATCTTGAAAGCTAAATATCTTATGAGTACTGTCACAAATAGAAAAAGCTGTCGGTGTTGCCGCTGTCCCTTGGTGGATCGAGGTATATCCGGCTAGTTGTTTGTGTCCAGAAGCCGCTTTTCGATCCACCTTAGAAACCTAAGGTGTTTTTTTTGTGTTAAGAGGAGAATATGAAGATAACAGATGAGAAATCACCGAAGCCGAAGGCCGAGCCTGAGATGGACAGCTGGTACGCGAATGACATCACCCAGACCATTGGCAACACACCGCTGGTAAAACTGAACGTTTTGCCAGCCGTACATGGCGTTAAGGCGACAATTCTGGCCAAACTGGAGTTCTTCAACCCGAGCGGATCTGTCAAAGATCGTATGGCAGTATTTGCTCTCAGGCAGGCCGTGGTGCGTGGCGAGCTAAGACCGGGCAGCACTATTGTCGAAGCTACTTCCGGAAACACCGGCGCCGCCGTGGCGATGTATGCGGCTGCGAATGGTCACGGCGCTATTCTCACTATCCCTGACAAAATGTCGCAAGAAAAGATCGATGGCCTCAGGGCCTTTGGAGCCGAAGTCCACGTCTGTCCGACAGCTGTTCCTCCCGATGACCCGCAGAGCTACACTGAGACAGCCAAGCGTCTGCAGCAAGAGACTCCCGATTCCTATCTGTTGGGGCAGTTCACGAATTCAGATAACATTCGAGCACACTATGAGAGCACCGGTCCAGAGATCTGGACTCAGACCGGCGGCCGGCTCGATGTACTTGTGGGCGGAATAGGAACTGGGGGCACAATCTCGGGTACGGCCAAGTATATCAAGGAGCAGAAGCCGAGCGTGAAAGTTATCGCGGCCGATCCGGTTGGCTCGATCTACTACGACAAATTCGCGACCGATACCGATGTCGAAGGCGGATCGTATCTGGTCGAAGGCATCGGCGATGATATCCTCTGTCCGACCCTTGATTTCTCGGTTATCGATCAGGTCTGTCAAGTTGCGGACAAGGACAGTTTCCTCACAGCTCGCGATATCACTCGCAAGGAAGGCATATTCGTCGGGGGCTCGTCGGGCGCTGCCATGCACGTTGCTCTCACGCAGGCCCGCTCCCTTGATGCGGACAAGATCGTGATCGTCATCCTGCCTGACGGTGGGGCACGATACGTCAGCAAGATTTACAACGACACCTGGATGCTCGAAAATGGCTTCATTTAGAGGGAATCATGTCTGATCCAAAAGCACGCCATATTGCCACCCGCGCAATCCACTCGGGCGAAATCCCTGAGGATGGTACCGGCTCCGTGACCACCGGCATTTTCCCCAGTTCGACCTATCGCGTAGGCTCGCCCGGTGATGAGTCCGGCTATGTTTACTCACGTTGGTCGAATCCGACCCGCAACGCCCTTGAGCGGGCCCTCGCCGACCTGGAGGGGGGCAGCGACGCCTACGCGTTTTCATCCGGCCTGGCTGCACTCAATGCTATCCTCAACCTGCTGAAGCCAGGTGACCATGTGGTTGCGGTCGATGATCTCTATGGCGGAACGATGCGTCAGTTCGAGCAAGTAGCGCGCCGCTTTGGTATCAGATTCAGCTACATCGACGCCACCGAGGCGGAAAACTTCGAGATAGCTATGCAGCCCAACACTCGATTATACTGGCTTGAAACGCCTACAAACCCTCTGCTGAAGCTGGTTGATATTCAGGCCGTGGCGAAGATTGCCAGTAGTCATGGAGTCCTCACGGCGGTTGACAGCACCTTCGCCACGCCCGTCATTCAACTGCCGCTCGAACTCGGCGCCGATATCGTCTTGCATTCAGCTTCGAAGTACCTCGGTGGTCACTGTGATGTGATCGCAGGGGCGCTGATTGTCAATGAGGCTGGTCTCGCGGAGCGGATACGATTCAACCAGTATGCTATCGGGGCCATGCTCGGCCCGTTTGAGTCATGGCTCATCCTGCGTGGTCTCAAGACGCTCTCCCTGCGCATGGAACGCCACGCTCATAACGCCACCGCGATTGCAGCCTATCTTGGTACAGAACCGTTGGTGACGAAAGTCTACTTCCCCGGCCTGGAGGGTCAGCCGCTGCCCAACGGCATGAGTTCACCGGGTGGCATGGTGTCATTTGTGATTGACTCTGATCTTGAAACGGTAAAGAAGTTCGCCACCGCCACGAAGTTGTTCATCCTGGCCGAATCTCTGGGCGGGGTGGAGTCCCTGATCAATCATCCGGCCTCCATGACCCATGCCTCTATCCCTCGTGAGATTCGCGAACCGCGCGGCATCGGCGACGGTCTCATCAGACTATCAGTAGGGGTGGAGCATATCGATGATCTCATTGCCGATTTGCGTCAGGCATTTCGTAGCTTGGCAAAATAGAGGAACGCGTCGTGACTCTCTGGACGCCCCCAGGGCAAAGTACTTACTTGACAGCCGGGCCCACGGAGCCCTGATTTTGACTGAATAGAGAAATCGGACCACCGCTGATACAGGAGGAGCCGTTGAAAGCTAAGGACGTATCCGAATCCAGAACTGTCCGGGCCATGCTGGTGCTGCCTCAGGACTCAAACGCCCTGGGTACCATGTTCGGCGGCAAGGTCATGAACTACATCGATGACATAGCCTCGATTGCTGCCTTCCGTCACGCGCGCCAGCAGGTAGTGACGGCCTCAACCGACTCGGTGGACTTCCTCCATCCGATTAAGATTGGCAGCATGATATGCATGGAGGCCCTGGTGACGTGGACGCATCGGACATCATTGGAAGTCTATGTCAATATCATCAGTGAGAACCTCAAGACAGGGGAGAGGCGTACCTGCGCTTCATCCTTCCTGACTTTCGTGGCCATTGATGAAAATGGTAAAACCCAGGAAGTGCCTGCGGTCATCCCCGGGACCGATTTCGAGAAGGAACTTCATGCCTCAGCGCCGGAGAGATTCCAACGGCGCATGGAGCGAAAAACCCACTCCAAGATGATGGCCGACAAGTACCAGACTCGGCGGACGTAAGACGGCTCCCGGTCAGGGCTTGTCTCCGGTGGCAGGTCGTATCGACCGGCCACCGTGAGTATTCATCGTGAAAGTCGATTGATCTATTATCGCGGCCACAGCCAACCGAAGGTTCCAGCCGTCAACAGAGCATAGATCAAACCGTCGAACATCCCCTTTATGGTAACACACCAGTTGCGATGCCACCAGATAGAACCCTGGAGGAGGGCGAGAGAGTATCCGGCAAATGCTACCGTGCCGACGATCCGGAAGACCATAATATAGTTGCCGTCGAGACCGACACCGATGCGAGCAACATATCCGGCGAACAGGCTCACCAGGACGATATACAAGAACCATCCCACCATGCTCTTGCCCATGCTCGGCACGCCCTTGCCAATCACGGTCATGATGGCAACTGGTCCCTTATTGCATTTTGCAATAAATGCCTCGTCCTTGCATGCGTCTGGACCGTCGCCGTGCGGCAGCATATAGTCGCCCGGAGGAATATCATACTTCTGCAGATCCGCCATTACTCCATCTTCGGACGGTATGCCCTTGAGATCGTTGCGGTGATAACGCAGCAGCATGTGGATAGCGGAACTAGCAATAAACACGAATACGGCCGATACCAATATCGGCAGCCACAATGATAGCAGATCAACCATTATCATTACCTCATTCTATGAGTTGTGTTGGACTGGCAATTGAGATCAGGTTCTTCTATACCAGAATCAACCCAGGCCCATGATAGTTCCTCCAAAGATCCAGCGGCAAGTGTTTTTCTCAGCAAGAATGCCACGTCTTTCCCGGCCCAAAAATAGTTGATCCTGAGACTGATCTTCCCTTCATTGCTTTCCTGGCGATGATAATAGTCAGTTTGGTGACAACACCGGAAATTCGCAAGTCATAACGTCGTTTGTCGGTGAGAGTGATTCGGAAATGAGGAAGAAGACAAAACGCATACTGCTGTTTTTGGCGGGTCTGGGCCTGGCCGTCGTTATCGGCGCTGTGATCTCAGGCTACCTGATGCTGGTCATGTCGGTTCCGGTGACCGATGGTCGAATACAGGTGCCGGGTCCAGAGCACGATATTGAGATCACTTTCGATTCGCTGGGCATTCCCCAAATATGGGCGGAGTCGGACCACGATTGTTACTTCGCCCTTGGGTACCAGCACGCCGCCGACCGCATGTTTCAGATGGACTTGATCAGGCGTTTATCGCAGGGGCGTCTCTCGGAGGCGCTGGGAGAGCTGTCGGTGGATTGGGATATCAGCCAGCGCCGCATCGGCCATGCTCGATTGGCTCGACGAGCCTTGCCGGATCTGGACAGTACCAGCCGCGCCCGGCTTCAAGCCTATTGCGACGGGGTCAACGCGTATGCCCAATACTGTCGAGCGATACCGTTCGAATTCCGCCTTCTTCCGATCGGGTTCGAGACCTGGACCATTTATGATTGCTTGACCGTCTTCAGCTATCAAACATGGTTCTCCAACGCCCTGATGAATACCGACGAATGGCGGCGTGACTTGTTCGAGCGGATCGGACCAGAGCGGGCCGCAGATTTTGTCGAGGGTTATCCCGACTGGGCGCCGGTGACGATTCCATCCCAGGGGGAGGCCGCCCTCCCGTCCGATCGGATCTTGTACGGCAGCGCTTCCGGAAACGCGCAACCTGTGTCAACGTGCGCCACCACCACCACCGACGATGCTCCGAAACCACTCTCCAGCCTCGCGCAGATGGCTATCGCGAGCTCGCTGTTCGAGCATGATCCCTACCCCCTGCGCATGGCGAAAGCCTCGAACGTGTGGGTGGTCGGTCCTGAAAAATCGGCCAGCGGCCGAGCCATTCTCGCCTCCGATCCGCATCTGGAGGTCACCCGTTTGCCGCAGTTCTGGTACTACGTTGGCCTTCACAGCCAGCAATCCGGCACAAATGTCCTCGGGATCACAACCCCCGGAATCCCGTTTGTGGTGATGGGGCACAACGGCCAGGCGGCGTGGGCCTTCACCGTGGCCGGAATCGACGTCAGCGATTATTTCCGGGAGCAAATTGACCCCGATGATTCGCTTTCGTATGTCGATCATGACGGTTCTCGGCCCTTTGAAATGATCACCGACACGATTAGTGTTTCCGGCCGGGATGAGCCCGTGATAGCGACTTTCAGAAGAACCTCCCGAGGAACGGTGGTGGGCCAGGTGGGACCGGGTGAGGCGATCTACTCGTTGCGATGGGCAGGCGAGGATGTTGACCTAGGCCGGGCCGTTACGGCCGGTTTTGACCTTGGTGCGATCAGGTCCTTCGAAGAATTTCAACACTCCGTTACCAGCTTAGGTGCCCTCGACGCCAGCTGGATGTACGCCGACAGTGCCGACAACATCGGCTATCAGCTTGGAACCCCGGTGGCCATCAGGGACTCTTATGCCGCCGCCTTTCCCAGATCCGGCGCCGATAGTGCCGCCATGGGACAAGCCTATCTGACGCCCGACCAGCTTCCCCACGCCTACAATCCAGAGCAGGGCTGGCTGGCCTGCGCCAACAATTTGCCGACCAGAGAACGATCTCTTCCAGGGCACTACGCCTTTGATCGCATTACCCGCATCGATCAACTGATGCGGAGCTATGGGAAACTGTCGTCGCATGACATGGTCGATTTTCAGATGGATCTCTTCGACGCGTACCGTCTGCGTTGGCGCGATACATTGGCTGCCGCCCTGGGTGAGCTTGGCTTGGATGGTTTCGCGATGTGGGTCGGCGAATGGCGGGGTGAGTCTGATTCCAATTCCACCGTGCCCGGCCTGATGCTGATATTTCTATCTGAGTTAAAGAAGCGCCTCTTCGCCGGTGAACTGGGTGACTTGGCTGCCAGCCTGCCGGGGGAGACGTTCGAGAGATTGTTCGATGAGATTCCGGATGACTCCCGGCGCCACGCCATGATTCTCAAGAGCGCGGCCAAGGCTGCCGAGCTAACTGGCGACCGAACCTGGGGTCAAATGCAGAGCCTGACAATGCGCCATCCGTTGGCTGTGGTGCCAGTGCTGGGTGATCTACTGGGGCTTACCCGTGGTCCATGGCCATGGAGCGGTACCCCCGGCACGGTCAACGC
>CAZHDS010000133.1:0-9169 GCA_964531495.1 uncultured Ignavibacteriales bacterium | reverse complement strand
ACATCGTGCTACAAGTGAGGAGGCTTAAGATGTACCAGAACTGGTCGGCCGACCGGGCGACCTCCGGTGATGTCGGTCTCGAGATGGCCCTTTCGGGTGCGTATGATCTGGTTGTGCTTGACCTGATGTTACCCGGGCTTGACGGCCTTGAGGTCTGTAAACGTCTGCGGCAAGAGAAGAAATACACGCCGATTCTCATGCTAACTTCGCGAGCCGAAGAGCTCGATCGTGTACTCGGGCTTGAGATTGGTGCCGATGATTACCTGACCAAACCGTTCAGTATTCGCGAACTCATCGCCCGGATCAAGGCGATCTTTCGCCGGACAGAGGCTGCAGCGTTGAACGTCGACTCGTCCAACGGCTGTGACTCGCTTGAGTACGCGGACCTCACTATCGACCTGCCGAAACGCAAGGTCAGGCTGGCCGGTCGCAAAATCGAGTTAACGGCCAAGGAGTATGACTTGCTCTCGCTCTTTGCGCGCAACCCGGGACGGGCCTACAGTCGCCACGATCTCCTTGCTATGGTCTGGGGATATCAGTATGACGGGTACGATCATACCGTCAATTCTCACATCAATCGACTGCGCTCCAAGATTGAGAGCGATCCCTCCCAACCGCGCTTCATCAAGACCGTCTGGGGGCATGGTTATCGTTTCGTCGAAATAGAGGAGTTGTCCACATGAGGGGACTATTCGGATCGTTCTATGGCAAATTGTCGCTTGCATTCCTGGTTCTGCTTCTGGTCATGGGCGTTGTGCAAATCTTCCTGTCGGTGCGATCATCGATGGCCTTTGTCCAGGAAGCCGACCGGCGAATGAACAAGACCCTGGCTCGAAATATTGCCGTCGACTTCGAACCGCTGCTCGGCGAGACAATGGATATGCCTGGGATAGAGCATATGATGCACTATCTAATGGTTATGAATCCCCATATTGAGATCTATCTGCTAGACAAGAACGGCGAGGTCCTGGCTTTCTTTGCGGAACCGGACAAGAAAGTAGTAATCGAGCACGTCGACCTGGAACCGATCAAGGCGTTTATCGCTCGGGACGGGGACGTCGCTCTGCTGGGTGACGACCCTCGGAATCTGAGCCGGCAGAAATCCTTCTCGGCGGCGCCGATCAAGATCGACGCTGCCACAGACGGGTTCATGTACGTGATTCTCGGCGGCGAACAGTTCGACTTTGCCTCAGCATCCTTGTGGGACGCTTTCATGCTCTCCACGGCGGCCAAGGGGCTTGTTGTATCTCTCGCCTGCACGGCCGTTATTGGTCTCGTGCTGTTCTTCTTGATGACCAAGCGCCTGCGTCGTATGAACAGCACCGTAAGGCGATTTGAACAAGGCGACTACCAGCAGCGCCTGTCAGTGACCTCAGCAGATGAGTTCGGACAGTTGGCGACGACCTTCAACCAAATGGCAGATACTATTGTGGCCGATATTGATGAGTTGAAGCGCACCGATGATCTCAGGCGCGAACTGGTGGCCAACGTCTCCCACGATCTGCGTAGTCCCTTGGGCTCGGTGCAAGGACACTTAGAGACTATTCTAATCAAGTTCGATACAATTTCATCCGAGCAGATGAAGACTTACCTCGAGATCTCGTTGAGCAATATGGAAAAGCTCAACCGGCTTGTGCACGAGCTGTTCGAACTGTCAAAACTAGACGCTCACCAGGTGGAGCCACAATTGGAACCACTGGCCATTTCCGAGCTGGTCCAGGATGTCGCGATGAAGTATAAACCTGAGGCGGAGCGCCATGGTGTCGATTTTCGGGCTGTTCTGCAGGAAGGACTCCCGCTCGTCAAGGCCGATATCGGTATGATCGAACGTGTGCTCTCCAATCTCATTGAGAATGCCATTCATCACACGAAGCGGGGTGACATGATACGGGTCGAACCGAGCCAGTACAGGTCTGGCGTGCGGGTGTTAGTATCTGACACCGGATGCGGCATTCCGAAGGCTGACATGCCCCATATATTTGATCGATTCTATAGCGGTCAGCGTACCGGCGGAAAGGATGTCGGCACGGGGCTTGGGCTGGCGATCGCCAAAAAGATCGTTGAGCTGCACGGCGGCGACATCACAGTTGAAGCCGAACCCGAAGCCGGGACAACCTTCTCATTTGACTTGTACACCAGCGATAGTGCTCCAGCCCCGACAGACCCAGCTGTCGCATAGATACTCCGGTCGACTCCCGATATCCATTCTCACAACCCTCCTATTGCTGACTATTGTAGGATCCCTCATCCTGCTGTGGCACAGTGACACTACCTGATACTCTCTTCAGCTGTGATCGAAAGAGTATACTCCTGTGACAGTTTTGTGACATTTCATTTGTTCTACCCTTCGAACGAATAGTTACAAGAATACGAACCGGAACACAAAAAGGAGAGAGTAATGGTACGAGGACTACTACTCAGCGGGCTCATTATGGCAGCGCTCGGGATTTGGGGCTGTTCGGAGCAGAACAACGGCCTGGCGCCAGATACCAGCCTGACTCAACTGGAGAACGATGTGGCTGACGGGATGATGGACGAACCGTCACAGGAACTAGTCACCGCTATTGAACAAGCTTTGGAGGAAGAAGAGTCGGATGACAAGACCGATCCGGCCGCTCTGGCCCAGTCCCATTTCTGGAAGAACATTTCTGGTCCGACCGTAATCACGAGGCCCGGCTTCTACCGAGTTACGGGCAGTTTCTCGGCAGGTGGTGATGCCATTGTGGTGAAGTCTGACTGGGTATACCTCTACCTTGGCCATAACACGATCTCGGGACCTGGTAGCAAGATGGGCCGCGGTGTCGTGTTCGACGACGTACGTTTCGCAGTGGTGCGCGGCGGCACGCTCGAGAACTTCGGAGTCGGTATTGTGCTGGACGAGTCGGAACGCGTGTGTGTAAGTGGAGTCGAAATCAACGGTGAGGATTTGTTCGCCGACCCGGCCCATGGGGTCGCACCGCAGATCGGCATCATGGCGGCCAACAGCTCTCGCAATTCCATCTTCCGCAATGAGATCAACATGGTTAACCTGGGTATCTTCATACGGGGCGATGACAGTTTCCGTAGTCGAGTGCTCTACAATCGCGTCATAGGTGGGGACCTTGGTCTTCTGGGCATCTGCTACAACCCGGACGGCAGCGGCGATCCAGCCGGCCCGCACGATGACCATGTCGCTCGCAACTACCTGGCGCGCTTCAAGGGCGGCATTCAGGCCAGCGCGGGCGCTCACGACAACAAATTCTTCAGCAATGAAATCAAGTTCTTTGGAATGGCTTACGAGGACGTCGACGGGGCCAACGCGTTCCGCAACAATCGGAGCATGCAGATCGACATGCCAATGCACACTCTGGAGCTCAACTTTGTCGACCTGGAGGACCTGGGACCAAACTTCGCTTACGAAGGTTGGATTATCGTCAACGGTAGCCCGATCACAACCGGTGTCTTCACGGTTGACGGATCGGGTACTCCAAGCCAGACCGATTTCGACTTGATCTCATTCGATCTGGCCGGGGCTTCGAAGTTCGTTCTGACCATCGAGCCATTCCCCGACGGCGATCCCAGTCCAGCCAGCACCCATTATTTGGGCGGCGACTTCATGGGCGGCAACGCGGGTTTGACAGTGGGTGATCCGGCCGCCTTGGGAGATAACTTCCTGGGCGCGATGGGTCCATATATTCTCAATACGCCCTCGAGCGGCAGTGACAACACCGACTACGCCAACGGCATTTGGTGGCTCGACCCGGGCGCCGGCCCCGGACCGACGCTAGTGCTGCCGACTTTGCCCGCTGGATGGGTGTATGAGGGCTGGGTTGTCGGAACTGGCGGCCCAGTAACCACGGGTCAATTCACTGACGTCGCGGCGCTTGATTTCGACGGTGGCGGCCCAACGGCGGGTCCCGATCCCGTACCGCCATTCCCTGGGCAGGATTATGTCAGCCCGCCGATGTCATTGATAGGTTATACGGCCGTGATCAGCATCGAGCCGTACCCGGACAACAGCCCGGCACCCTTCACCCTCAAGCCGCTCGTAGATGGTACCATTGCTGATGTCGGCATCGGTGTACCGCAAAGTATGGCAAACAACGCCGGTTCATTCCCGACGGGTATGGCTTCGAGATAAGCCAGAGGGCAGCATTGTCTGGACAACAGGTGCCCAACGGATTGTAACCGTAGAGCCCGCTTTCGCCAGAGAGCGGGCTCTTCTTTGCTTAGTCCTGTGATATACACGTACGCACCCCGGTCCGCACGACCTGCCAGACCGGCGAACTCAGGGGTTCATCTGGAGCCCAGCGCCTAAGGAGCGGGGGCGGCATCGATGCAAACGGGAAGCAGCTGCCCGCCCCCGAACATGTATTGCACCAAACCGATGAGGTCATCGATCTGGATTTCTCCGTCTGGTCCGTCGATAGGGGCCACATCCGCCTCTCCCACGCATTCCAGGGGAGCTCCATTCTGAAACATGTACTGCACCAGCAAGGTCAGATCTTGGATGTTGATCTCCTCGTCAAGTCCACAGTCAATGTTCCCTCGCATGTCGCCATAACAGCGATGGCCATAGGCGTCCACAGCCGGCCCCTCGTCGACGACGTGCAGGACCGGGACCGAGCCAGTCATGGAGCCAGCTGATGGTCGTGAATAGAGTGTAGTCAGCTCCGTGCCGGGGAACGTAGCCAGATTGATCACGATATCGGCTTCTTCCGATAATGGTGCCATGCTGAAGTGAAGCGTGGCCAAGCGCATGTATCCCGCTGGGCCAGAGACCCCATTGACGGCCGTCAGCAAGTGCTGTGATTGGTTGTCTATGAGTTGTTCATTGGGCATACTGCCCTGGGCATGCCATTGAATCGAATCCAGCACCAGGGTCGAGCTTCCGCACGCATACGATATGGAAGCACAAAGCGAATAGTAGGCTGATTCGGTGCAGGACCACATGTCAACCGCCCACGTAGTGCTGCCGGGAGTTACGCTCACGCCGATGAACTTCAAAGTGTCATCTGACAGGGCGTAGCCTGGTTCCTGCTCCCCACAGCAGAATAACTCGGTCCCGGAGTTGAGAACCTGCTCATGCAAGGCTGACAGGTCATTGTTGCTCACCCCCGGCACCCCATCAACATCGGCTGCCGATTCATCGGGAGGCGGGGGGCCCTGATGGTACAAGTAGTTCTTCAGATAAAGGATATCGCTCATATCGACGGCACCACCACTACTCAAGTTGCCATCGACGTCGCCGCAATAATCGTCCGCTATCGGGTTTGCGGCAGTACCGATAACTACCGGTCGATATGGATCCACAGTTGTATCCCGCGAAAGACTCAGGACGTTTGAAGGAGGAGTCATCTCTGCATTAAGCAGAATGACTCTGGCATATTCAGCATGACAACCAGAAAAGTGAAGTGTGGCCAGTCGCATCACGGTCGCTTCAGTGGGAGATGGAGTCATGGCATAGTGCAGGGCAAGAACGCCGGAACGACCGTCGGCACTGACATCCTCAAAATGAAAGTCAGAGGCTATCCCGGGATCAGCCTCAATGGAATCCAGCGTGATGTCCGGCTGCAAAACCGACAGCTGAAGCGGAACCGCGATGGCCTCAAATTCGGCCGTCGTTTTCAGCCACACTTCCGAGGTCCAGCTGGTTTGATGGGCTGGCAGGCGAAGATTCCTTATCTCGATCGAATCCTCTGACATAGGAAAGGGTCCTTGGTAGACGGGGGTGCAATCGGGAGGCGGACCTTCTTTGAAGACGTAGCCGAAGAGCTGTTGGAGGTCGTTGGCATTCACACCCTCCCATTGGTCAACGTCTGCCTTGTCCAGGTGCATCAGCCAGGGATTGCTGCCGTACAAATAATCCACAAGAGCTATCATGTCATCGATGGCAATGCTCCCGCCACCGCGCAGATCACCGCACTCGCGATCTGCGTTCAATAGTGCCATGGTTGAATCAGGATCAATCAAACCGGCGCCGATAAGTCCAGTGTAGCCTGCGTTGACATCGTCGATGTTCTCGGCGGTGGTGGTTATCAGTTCGTAAACATTATCCCACGGAATGCCGGGGAGCAATGACTGTATCAGCGCCACCTGGGCGGCGACAAAGGGAGCGGCAAAACTTGTCCCGCCCCACCAGGCATAGCCAGTGTCTTGATAAGGACCATAAATGGCTGTCCCGGGAGCGCAGATGTCGATGTGTTCGCCATACGATGAAAAGTCCGCCAGAATATTACTGGTGTCGACTGCTGCCACCGCAATCGTATTGATATCGGAGGCTGGGAAGTGAGAATCGTCGGTGAAACCATTGCCGGCCGCCACCACCACCACGACGTTGTTTTCTCGGGCAAACGCGGCAGCTTCGACGATGGCCACGTGCTCGGCCACAGTCACGAGGCTCAGGTTGAGTACGCTGCAACCATCTTCGATGGCTTGAAGCATCGCCTCGGCCACCATGTAGCCATCCCCCTCGCCGGTGGTATCGCTCACACGGTAGGTCCGAATCTCAGCGTCGGGCGCCATGAGCCGAATCACGCCAGAGACAAAAGTACCATGACCACTATTGGCTCCGCCTAGCTCATCATAAGCATCGCTATCATCGTCAACGTAGTCATATCCCGACACAACCGCTCCGGCGAGCACCGGGTGATCGTAATTTGTTCCGCCATCAAGCACGCCGACTATTATGCCCGCCCCAGTGGACAACTGATGCACAGCGTTCAGATTCAACGTCTGGGCAGCCTCCTGCTCCCAGAACGTACCATAGTGCTGTTCATCTGAGATAGGCAAACTTCCCTGGACGGGCTGCAACGGGTCAATCAGATAGTTGGGATGACACCGATCCACGTCTGGCAGACTCTCGATTAGCTCGGCCAACGAGTCCAGGTTGCTGGAAACCGACGTATTCACCAAATAGATGTCGAGCTGAGGCAAGTGCTGGGCAACGGTAGTTCCAAACTGAGTATTCACGAGGTCGATTTCATGTCCCTCGACCATATCTATGACAAGCTCGTATTGGACAAAACGAGCTTCGGACCGGACCGTTCCGGCAGCCGCCAGCAGCAGCAGGCCTAATAGCCAATAACGCGCGTGATGGAACCTTGACTCTATTATCTTCATTGTATTTCTCTCCTCAGATCGCGCCATATATTGAAAACGCCGCCCAATGATAGGCCGAGGGTCGCTCCTCACGAACCGCCGCCATAGCCCATTGCATAGCTTCACCTACTGGAAGCCCGGTTAGGTAACATCTATAGAATTCTCTCATCCAAAAAGCTGTCGATTCGTCGGCTGCGGCCCAATGGCTGGCGATGACGCTCCTCGCGCCCATCTCCAGCAGCGAGCGAACCATACCGGTCGCCTCCTCGCCAGGCAAGTACATTTGCTGCCCGGTGCGACAAGCGGCCAAGGTCACCAGCCCCACGCGATTGCGTTTCAACCGAAAGTCGGCGGCAAAAAGCGGACCGTCCTGCAAACGCAGCGATGAAAAGAAAGGGTTGTCGGTCCTTAGTTCGGCGTGACCGGTGTAGTGCCACAATCGAGCTGATTGATTGTCGGGCCAGTCCGCACGGCAACAGGGATTGTGCCAGTGCAGGTCGATGTCCGATCCGGTGTTGAAGGCCTCAAGTTCGCTTACGCTGTGTTCCAGCCCCTCGAGCTGGCCGACAAAAATCTGCATTCGTTGGCTGCGCACTCTGATCCGGCGAGCATGCAGATAGTGGCGCAAGCTCGGTGCCAGGATCAGCGTATGGCGATCACCCAGCGACTCCTGCCCCGTGAGTAGAGCCGACCATGGCAGGTTGGCCAGCCGCCCCTCCGGCAGGATCAAGACGTTGCGCTCGTCACGGTCTATCTCCAGGGGCGTCCATAACCACTCCCCCAGCTGCGTGAACAGGCGGCGCTCCTCGGCGATGTCGGCTGGCGCCGAATGGCCGTCAGACAACAGCGCTCGTCCCAACAGAATATGCCACAGTCCCAGGAATTGACGCAGACGCCGTCGGCCATCCTCATAGCGCCGACAGGTGACCGTGCCCTTTCGTTGTACAAAGGCCACCAGATCACTCTCGTCACAATGAAACTGAACTATCGGCAGTTGCCGTCCGACCTTCTCAAAATCGGTTATCAATTCTTCAATGGGAGCGGGAGCCACAGCTGGTTCCGCTCTGGCAATGTCATAGCGTACTCTGTCGATCATCTTCAGCCAGGCACTATGCGACTGCGGACGATGCGTACCTCGCTCACCGACCGTGCCGCTCAGATGAGCCGACACGGCGGTAACGCTGGCCGCCAATTCGGCCAGGCTGGTCTCAGCCCGACGACGCTCGGCATGAGACTCGAGGCGGCTGTCAAGGGGTGCCCAGACGCCGACGGTCTTGTAGCGCTCGGACCATGCGGCTGCCTTTGACGGATCATCCTTCGAATAGATCTTTATCAAACGCAAATAGGGATGACCACGATGTTGCAGGAAGGCGGTGCGCAATTCGAGGGGCGGCAGTTTGGCCCTGACCGCATCAAGCATCCTCGCGCCCTGCAGCCAGTGTTTTTCGGCTTGAGCCAAGCGTCCCCGGCAAGCTGCCCGATCGCCCAGAAGGGTCTGCCATTGAGCATAGAGGTGAGGCACGGCCATGACCGCCCGATTGCGGCGCAGGCGCTTGAGGATTGCCGCATTCTCTGGTTGTCGCCAGGCCAGCTGAAGATCGCAGATCGCCTCCCACAACGGTAGCTGGGCCGACGAAAACTGGGCTCGGGCATCTTCCAGAGCCGCTGCTGATTTCGTTTGGCTAGTTTCCGCCAAGGCTTGAGTCAGAATGCTGACGCCCTGAAAAGCCCGATTGCCCTCTTCGGCAAATCTGGCCTGGGCGCGCAGGATAGCTCGTCTCGCAACACCAGCATCGCCCATGGCGTGCGCAGCCTTGGACAAGAACAGGGCCGCCTTACCAGCTTCATATCTGAACTTGAGCTTGCGGGCCTGACGCTCAGCAGTGTGGGCGGCCTCGGATGCGTCCGAGAACAGATTCAAGCCCAGGAATGCCTCCGCTCGATCAAGTGTGCACAAGAGAACTCCGCGAGGCTGGCCTGCCGTTCGATAGACACTTTCGCATCCCGCCAAACCAGCCAGAGCCTGGTAATAGTCCCCCCGCAGCATGCTCAGGAAAGACTGCCCGTAGTGACATTCGTTGGCAAAAAG
>CAZHDS010000132.1:0-9263 GCA_964531495.1 uncultured Ignavibacteriales bacterium | reverse complement strand
GGACTCCGTTCGTTATGTGACGGATGGGGATTTCTTCCTGGGGCAGATTGGGCCTAATATTGTGCCACATCTCGCGCGAGACCCGGCCGTGAAGCTTGGATACACCATTGGCGAAGGCTGATGATTTCAGAGCCGCTACCGTCATGCAGAACGGCTCCGACTCGTCTTCAGCAATAACTCGACCCAGCCCGAGGAATTCTTTCCAGGTGATACCGAGATCGGCCACGAAGTCACTCAAATAGCGGTGCACCAAAACCGGGTCGAATTTTTCGTTGCCAGCCGGCACCGGCGTGTGGGTCGTAAACACCGTACTGCCCCAGACATATTGGGCCGCTTCGGCATACGAGAGCTCGTCTTCCTCCATAAGCGAACGGATGCGCTCCAGCGTCAGGAACCAGGCGTGGCCTTCGTTCATGTGGTACACATCGGGGTCGATCCCCATCGTGCGCAGCGCGCGAACGCCACCGATCCCCAGTACGATTTCCTGGCGGATGCGCATGTCTTTGTCGCCGCCGTAAAGCACAGATGTTATCTCCCGACACTTGGTCGAATTGTCCGGGATATTCGTGTCGAGCAAAAACAGCGGGATCTGGCCGACGCTGACTTTCCATATCTGTACATAGACTGGCGACCCATCGAGCTCAATCGAAACCCGCACCGGGCGATCGTTCTCATCCTTGACCAGCTGGATCGGCATGTGATACCAGTCGTTCTCTTCATACCGTTCCTGCTGCCAACCATCGGCTGACAAGAACTGACGGAAATAGCCATATCGATAAAGCAGGCCAACCGCCACCAATGGCAGACCCAGATCTGAAGCCGATTTTAGCGTATCACCGGATAATACGCCGAGGCCCCCGGAATAGACCGGCAGACCGGTGTCCAGACCATATTCCAGAGAAAAATAAGCGACCGTATCGTTGCTGGCCTTGGGGTATTCGTAGGCGAACCATTTCCTGCGAAGGAGATAGTCGCGGAATTTTTCCTCGACTCGTTTGAGCGCGGCCACGAACCCGTCATCGTTGGCTGCCCGCTCCAATTTCTCCTGAGGCAGGCGGGAAAGCATCTCGACCGGGTTTTGATAGCAAGCTTCCCACATCTCCGGATCGAGCCGAATGAACAGCTTGACCAGGTCCCAGTTCCAGGAATACCAGACATTCTGAGCCATATCCTGCAGAGTTGCAATGCGTTCGGGGAGTTTGGGGAGAACGAGGAACTGCTTGACGCGCATTTGACACCCTTAGTTGAAGTGTATCTGACCGGGACCTTTGTTTCTACTACTTGTTATCGGGTGAATCAACAACAATTTTATTCGACATCGGCCACCAAATTCCGTAACTAACTTCCGGCCGGATCGGTTCCATTGAGAATTGGAACCGGGATACGCGCGGCCGGGTACAGTTATGACAGATAGATCACCGGGGCAGAGAGCGATGCAAGTCTGCCTCGAAATCGTTGAGGCACAAAGAGCGAGAATATGGGCAAGCAAGCACGGCGTATAGGAATTCTGACTGGTGGAGGCGACTGTCCGGGGTTGAACGCGGTTATTCGGGCGGTTGTGAGAACGGCTCGGAAACAGCATAATATGTCAGTCATCGGCTTCTATGATGGCTACGAAGGGCTGATCCAGAACCGTTATACTGAGATCGGCGATGAAGATACTTCCGGAATTCTCGCCCTCGGAGGAACGATTCTGGGCACCTCCAATCGGGCCGATCCTTTCCATTTTCCCGTCATGCAGGATGATTCCTACATATTCCTCGATCGCTCCTCTGAAGCGGTGCGCAATTTCCAGGCCCTCGGTCTTGATGTTTTGCTGGCTATTGGCGGTGATGGCACCATGGCCGCCTCGGCGGGCATGGCCAAGAAAGGTATCCCGGTCATCGGCGTACCGAAGACAATCGATAACGATCTGGTCGGTACCGACGTTACGTTTGGTTTCGATACGGCGGTCTCCACGGCGACCGAGGCGATCGACCGCATCCACACGACGGCCCAGTCGCACCACCGGGTCATGGTTGTCGAGGTGATGGGCCGCTACGCCGGTTGGCTGGCGCTCAGTTCTGGTCTGGCCGGCGGGGGAGACATTATCTTGATGCCGGAATTTCCTTATGACATGGGCGCTATCTGTGATGCGGTTCGCACTCGCAACGCGCGGGGCAAGAAATTCTCGATCGTGGTAGTCGGCGAGGGAAGCCGACCGATGGGGGGCGACCTGGTAGTCAAACGCATGATCGAGAACTCCCCCGACGCGATTCGACTCGGAGGTATCTCCAATCAGGTGGCGGCTCAAATCGAGGAGATCATGAAGATCGAATGTCGCGTGACCATCCTTGGACATTTGCTTCGGGGCGGCTCACCGAGTGCCTACGATCGACTTCTGGCCACTCGTTTTGGTGTTGCTGCTGCCGATCAGGCCGCCAAGGGGGAATATGGCAGGATGGTGGCCCTTCAGAACAGTCAAATGACCACCGTGGCGATAGAGGATGTGGCTGGCAAGCTCCGCCTGGTGCAGCCGGACGATCCTCTCGTGCGGGTCGCCCAGTCGATCGGCGTCTGCCTCGGGCACGCCAGCGATGCAGCTCTCGAAGACCACTACCTGGAGACGACCGCGCCGATTCATGACCCCCACTAAGAGACCATTGATGGCCATCCGATTGAAACGACGTATTCGTCGATGTCATGGCTACCTGTACCAAGATAGGAACCTGTAATGACCAAGAAACTGACCAAGGCTGAGCTCGACCGCATGACCCGTCGTCTGGAAGATTCTCCCGCCTACAAGATCTCCTTCCTGGACGATGATTTCATCATGGAGGACTACGCCCGCCCGTTTCGTCTTCAGATCGAGTTGTCCAAACCAGAGATCCTCCTGCGCAAGGAGAAGATCAACTCCACGATCGTTGTCTTCGGCGGTACCAGGATTATCGACGAAGCTTCGGCCCAGGCCCAGGTGAAAAAGATCGAGCGCAAGCTCAAGGGCCGGCCTGACGACTCCACACTGAGGCGCGATCTGCGAATCGCCAAGTCGATTCTGGCCAAGTCTCCCTACTACGAGGAAGCACGAACCTTTGCCCGTCTGGTGTCTCAAGAAAATCAACGCAATGCCAACTGCGAATATGTGATCGTGACCGGCGGCGGCCCCGGAATCATGGAGGCCGCCAATCGGGGTGCCTACGAGTGTGGGGCGAAGTCAATCGGCATGAATATCACTCTGCCGATGGAGCAGCATCCCAATCCGTACATCACCCCGGAACTCTGTTTCCAATTTCACTACTTCGCGGTGCGCAAGATGCATTTCCTGCTTCGAGCGAAGGCACTCCTGGCCTTTCCCGGTGGCTATGGCACGATGGACGAACTATTTGAAGCGCTGACTCTGATTCAGACGCTCAAGGTCAAGCCCCTGCCGGTCATCTTGTTCGGTGAGAAATTCTGGCGCAACGTGGTCAATTTTGAGCATTTCGTGGCCGAAGGCACGATCTCCCCGGAAGACATAAACCTATTCGTTTACGCCGACACGGCTACCGACGCCTGGAACTACATCAAAACCTACTACGAAGCGCACGATCCTGATTGTGATTGAACTCACTCGTGTAGGAATCCCTGTTCCATCAGATACTTCTTCAGATAAGCTCTGAGCGTACCGGGTTGGCGGCTGGCCACCCGGCGGGCGCTGTGTTCGGACCATGAATACAGACCGTCAAAGCTCGGATACTTGTCCGGCTCGAATTCCCGGTCCTTGAGATAGCCAGTTTCAGCCATGGTAATATCATAGGTTCCGACGGCCTCATCGCTGGCGATTTCATCATAAGAATCGACAAAATGGATCCCCTCGCGCGGCAGGCGCGCTTTGGTCTTTGGCGGACGGGCGGGATAACCAAGCGACATGCCCATAACGGGGAAGACCAAACGGGGGAGATGCAAGAGCTCGCCAAAGGACTCAAGATCGTTGCGGAGTCCACCAACCATCACTCCTCCCAGACCCATCGCCTGGGCTGCCATCAGGGCCCGCGATGCGGCCAGAGTAGCATCAACGGTGGCCACGACAAACAACTCCGTATGATCGCCGTGGAAATCGTAGCCCCGTTTGTTGCACTCCCGGGCCAGCCGGCTGAGATCAGCCAGAAAGACGAGAAACAGCGCCGAGCGGGCGACATGATCCTGCCCGCCAGAGAGAGCGGCCAGACGATCCTTGGTGTTCTGACTATGGACGCTGATAATCGAGTAGGCTTGGAGATTTGAAGATGTGGGGGATCGCTGAGCGGTGGTGATGATCAGCCTCTCCTGCTCAGTTGATATCGGTTGCTCAGTGAAATTGCGCACCGAAGCATGGCTGTTAAGAAATTCCAAGATCGCGCTCATCTTAAGCTCCTACCGCTTATGCCAGAGGCGAAGACTCAGTCTTCGCCTCGTTGACATGCTTGCTTGTGTAATGCGTCTAACCGCGATAGACTCGGCGAGCCTCCTGGGCAGCCTCGATCTGCCGGACGACTTCCTTGAAATGGGCCCGAGAGATTTCGTCCAAGCCACCGGCCGAGGCAGCGGTTCGCGCCGCCTTGAGCAGTACGTCAAGATCGTTGGCGGCCAGCGTACGTGCGTCGCTCGGATAGCGACTGGAACTACCCAGGTACAGATTAGTGATCAAGCGCAAATGAGCCAACTGCAGTTGCCTGCGGAAACTATTTACTTTGCTCGGTTTGATAACTTCGCCCCAGATTGAACGACGTACGTCCGTGAACAGATCGTACATGGCATAAACATCGTCGCCATCATTGTACCGTTCCTGGTTGTTAACCAAACGACCCAGAATATCGGGGCTGTAGAGTCGCACCAGGGCTGTCGCCTGGACACCCATCACGCGCTGATGGATCGGATAGTCAATTTGTTGACGGTAGACGCTACCGACAAAGTCTGGCAGCTGCTCCGGCTGGAGACGATTGAGCAATTCAGCCGGTAGATCAAAAGCGTCAGCGGCGAACAGATAGTCACGAAGATCAGCGATTGCGCGGCGTTGTTCTTCGGCCGAGACGACCTCATACGGAATCTTGCCACCGGAGTCGCTCACATGATGATTGTAGTGGTAGATGCCACCGATGTACTTGCTGGCGATCAACGCCATCTCACGATAGGAACGCCAGCCCGATTGGAAGGCCTGCAGGATCTTCTGGTAGCGTTCACCTTCCTGCTCAAACTTTTCGACAGCGTTCTTCCACAGGTCCCGCGTTAGCTTGACTTTGTGTTCGGCGAAAAAGAGCGGGTCGTTGGTCAAGTCATGAAGGTTGCAGTGCGGATCAATGGAGCGCGTGCTCCATCCGAGGGCATCAGAGTCAGTGCCATAGACGAGGTCAGCGCGACCGGCTTTGGAAGCGATTTGTTCCAGCTGATCGACTTCATCATCCGGATCGGCGGCTCCGAATTCGGTATAGGCGTACTCAACCATCCAATCATCGAACGGTCCCGGCACACTGGAGTAAAAATCTCCCTGCCTGCGATCCGGGCCGGCCACGATGGGCGGCATGTAGTCCATGATCGTACCACAGGTGCCGTGCTTCCGGGTGTGGGCCGGGTCGGTGATCTGATCCCAGGTGTAGATCGTTGAGGCCTTGAAGTTGTGCCGGAATCCGAGTGTGTGGCCAACCTCGTGAGCAAGGATTTCAGTGATGTACGTATTCACGTAACGCTGGATAAGCGAATCCTTGTCAACCAAGTCATCGGTAGCGGCATCGAGATATGAAACAGCGAAGGCCGCATCCTCAGCCGCCTCAAGACCGTAAGTGCAGGCGGCATGACCATACTGCTCATACGAGTTCTCGGGATACTCGGGGGGCATTTGCGCGTCGAAAGCACCTGATTCATCCAGACTGCTGCCGTCGAAAGCGAGTGGCTGGATGAAGTACTCGAGCTGATTGTACATGAACCTGATCCAGTCGATCGAGAACCGAATGTCAGCGTCGTATATCTCGCCCGTGATCGGATTGGCCCGGCTCGGGCCGACCGCGTAGGCGGATCCGGGAGCAACCATCCAGCGGATGACATTATAACGCACATCGGCTGGATCCCAGTCAGCAGTGTCCGGCATTTGCTTGGCAACCAGAGCGTTTTTGATGCCGATCTTCTCAAACGACGGATTCCAGAAAGTTATCGCGTCGGCCACTGCCTGGCGGTACTCTTCGGGAACGGCGTTGTCAATCCAGAATACGATCGGCTCGACCGGCTCTGACATCTCGGCTGCGGAATCCGCTTTTTTGAGGTTCCAACGATTGATTTGACGAACATATGGTGTCTCGACGTCCAGGTCGGTGTAATCCTGGTAAATCGTCATGAAATGACCCACACGATCGTCGCCAATGCGTGGCACATAGTCGCTCTCCGGCATGGCCGACAGCGAGTAGTGGTATAGATGATAGAACGAGTAGCCATTTTGCAGCGTTTGGCCCGACATCGGTTTGCCGGATTTGAAATGCATGCGTACATCGATTTCGCAGTTCTCAGGGAAAGCCTTGATCAGTTCGAAGTAGCTGTTCTCATCGTCGAACTTGACACCCGTCTTGCCGACACTGCCCACGAAGTATCCCGTATTCTGGATGTCGCGCACAAACAGCTCGCCCGCATCGATCAGAATCGCCTTGGTCGAGTCATCCGGCAGTGACTTTGCCTCTGTGACCGCCCACAGATGGTCGGAAACGGCATTCTTCAAGGCTCGTGACAAAGCTGAAGTGGTGTCGGCACGGAAGCGCAGGTTCTTCTCCATTACCTGAACATTCTTGCCGACCTTCTTCAGGTAGAAGGGAAAACTACGTCCCATCGAGCTGTTGTCGTAAAACACTCCTGCCGCCTGCGAACGAGTCTGCCCGCAGAGGAACAACGGTCCAAACTGCTCCGGCGTGACCGCCATCAGCCAGGTATTGTCGGTAGTGTCCTGATAGAAGGTGAAAAGGCCTTCGACGACAACCTTGTCCTTGATCATCTTGGCAAAGGTCTTTGTTTCGCTCTTCGACGGCTTGTCATCTTCACCCTCGCCAGCTTCCTCGGCGGGCGAGCCGAAAGTCCGCACCCGGCGACCGGCTTCACTAGTCGGAGCCAGAATAGTCATCGTGAATAGGAGCATGAAGAAGACGAGTATGGCTTTGCGATGGGGCATGGTCTCTCCTTGAAGCGTACACATCCGTTTGTAAATTCTCATTAGCAACAATTTGCCCGCATTTGGAGGTTCGAGCAAGTTATTTGTCACTAACGGGTTTAGGAGGATGATGGTTTCGCCGGGAGAGCAATTAGTTGGCCCGATCAGTTGTGACCTGACTGGAAATGCTCCAAATAGAGGAGACCTTTGGCCGTTAGATCATAGTAAGTGTGGTTTCGGTGCTTGATCCACTTGTTGTCCACGACACCCTTGCGATACTGGATTATCAGCGGTTTCACGCGTTCCAGCAGACCCATTTCGCGCAGCTTGGTATGACTGTCGAAGACGGCCTGGCGGTCGGCGTGGAGCATGCGGGCCACTTTCAGGGAGTAGTCCACTCCATATTCTTGATGAAGTTGCATGATGCGCCAGTCGAGATCATCCAGGTCGTGAAAGTCGTCATCCGGGGTCTCAGCCTCTTCCGCGAGAATGTCAGACCACTTCAACTTGACCAAGCGATCCGGCGGGGCTTTGTCGAGATTGTGGCAATCGCTGCGATGAACCTTGATGGTGATACGATCATGACTGAAATAGCCCGTGATGGCATCATTCGGGCCCGGCTCACAGCAGAGGGCCTGAGTGTATTGGTCCTTGAAGTTGAGATCGTCGGGCATGGAAGGAATATAATGTCTTGATTACATGGAGCCACTGATTTCATGGCAGGCATTGATCGTCGTGATCGTCATTCTCGCGTACGCGGGAACTCATTGTTTCATGAGAATCTCCTCACTCATCGCCCCTAATCAATACCGTAGCGCCTTCATAGGTTGCCAGCTCGAGATGCGCGATCGGTCCACCGACCTTCAGGAACGGCCCGATGAATTTCGTGTTGACCTCTCGCGAACTTATCAAGATGTTCGTCTGGCGGCCATCGAAGTGATACCGCATTTCCATGTGCTCAGCGAGCAATTCAGGCACGACGCTATCACCGACCATCACATACGCGGCGCCCATGGAATCCGCCACAGACATGACGCCATCCTCGTAAGCGACCCTGGACGAGACCGGCCGCACCTTGGCGTAGGGGAGAGCATCACCAGTAATGACGCGGGTGAGGTACACAAGATCTGCCACTCCCATGGTGAGTCCATCTGCGTTTACATCAGTCGCTGCCATCTGACCAGCCTGGTTGATCTCGAAGGCATCCGGGCCATGCATCAGGAAGTCTGAAAAGAGCTCCAAGTCCTTTAGTTCATAGCCTTGGTTGTTCAGGTTGATGTCACCGGTGGGGTCCATATGATGGGAACATCTGAAGGACACTCCTCCGTTGATGAAGGTAGCGTTTGTCAATGATTGGCTGTCTAGTGCACGAAGGCACTCCTCTTGCGGACCAGTTACAGTCGGGAATCCGGTGAAGGGGTTCTCGATATACGCCCAGCGTTGCCTGCCATGGAAACGACTGTGCGGTGGGTGGTCGGTCAGCGGATAGTCACGTATCTCGTGTGCCGTGACAATGCCGCGACTATCCGAAGTGCATCTTGCGACAATCGTGTTGTCAGTGCAATCCCGCCAGTAGAACCGAATCGGCGTCGCCGCGCAGTCCCCCCCGGGGTTTGACGTGGCGAAGACCAGAAAACGGAGCAGGGCTGTACTGGCCACTGTGCCGGGTTCGACACCACTAGAGGATTCTACATAGATTCTTCGTCCCAAGCCGTGAGCATTTATCAGGCCTCCCGCCGCTCCGATGACCTCGGCTGCAGCATCGACTTCGTAATCGAATGAAGCGGGATCAAACCGGATGGAGTCCAGCAATATAGCGTCAAGGAATTGGAGCGCACTCGGATCGTATGCGATGAGAAGATCAAATGATTCGATACTGCCCGTGACCCCTTCGATTGCCAGTTCAATCCGGCAAAGTCTGCCAGGCTTGACTCGGCCTTTGGCCTCGATCCGTACCACACAGGGAACGATCCACTCGTCTTTGGTTACAGAGTCTCCTTCGGTTTCGGCGGATTTCTCGACCCGATCAATCGACATTGCGCTCGACGCCGCACACAGTAACACCACGAATGTAGCGGTAACACGAATTGACCATATCATCATCAGCACACCTCTTCACACTTGGCTGCTTTAGCCTACACCT
>CAZHDS010000131.1:4308-9481 GCA_964531495.1 uncultured Ignavibacteriales bacterium | reverse complement strand
CTGTCAGGCATACGAGTAGAAGCAAGAGGACTGTAAGATACCAGACACGTCTCATAGCGAAAACATCCTCAATGCATGACAACTCTGCGTAACCCACCTTCCCCTACGAAAGGCGGCCTTAGACCCTGAACAGCTTCAATATAGCAATTGAGGACAATTGCGTCAAGTCTCAAGGGGATGTGCGGAAGGATCCTTGCGATCCTGGCAATCAACATGCTCGCACAGCGATGGCTCTTACGGAGTACAAGGCAACAAGGCCGGTCCCTCCTGGAACATAAATGTCACCAGGTAGATCAGGTCAGCAATATCGGGTGTCTCGCTCAGATTGCCATCGACGTCGGTTTCTTCCATGCAGGGCGGTTCCGGTCCTTCCTGGAACATGAATGTCACCAAGTAGATCAAGTCCGCGATGTCGGGAGCAATACCATCGTGGTTGATGTCACCCCTCAGATCGCAGCACGAATAGACATAGGTTGAGCGTTCAAAGTAGACGTCGTGGTCGTCGGGATCGTCCACCGCGTGGGCCCATACCAGATTGATCTGATCGCCCACCATGACGAAGTGCGGCTGGGTATTGTTAACCGCATCCATCGTAATCGATTCTTCCGGTTCCCACGTCAGGGCATCGTAGGACTTCCGACGGTGCAGATTGTAGGCTGGGGCCTGGTACTTGGCGTAGTAGAGCAAGTATGCGCCGTCCGTCGCTTCGCCCGCGAACGGATCGTGCGAGTTCAGGTTGGTCGTGATTCGTAACGGTGTGCTCCAGTTGACCCGGTCGGTGGAAGTAGTCACAAACACGTCATAGTCGTAGGACCCGCCCGTACGCTTGTGGTAGGCATAGAGATATCGGCCATTTGAATGTTTCATGACCCTGGCCCGAAACCCGGAGGCGTCGACCTGTGTGCGATCTGTATCCCACGTGCCGCCAACCGGATGGTGGGCTAGGAAGACTCCGGAACCAGACACGACGTAGCTCATGGTCAGCGAGCCATCCGCTTCCAGTACGACCGTGGGATCATAATGGGTTGTCGAGCCCCAACCCAGATCCAGCTTTCCTTCGGTGGTCCAGTTTACGCCATCGATAGACCGGGCCGAATGGATTCCGTAACTCCCGGTCTCATTTGATGCGTACCACAATCGAAGCGTGTCGGTCGGATACTGTACGAAGCTCAGCGTTGCCTGATCACCGGCCGCGCTGATGATCAGACGCGGATCAGTCCACGACACCCCTTCGTCGTCCGAGAACGTGACAAACAGCTCTCCCGAAGCCCAGTCAGGGTTGCGATCGAAGACGACCATCAGGCGGCCGTCGTTCAGCTTTTCGATCCAGGATTCGTAGTCGTTGTCAGCACCGCCTGAGACAACCACCGGGTCGGCTGCAAGCGAAGATGAGAAAGATATGGCCATCATAATCACGAGCGTGGTTGATATCGCAAGGCGGGTCAGATTCCTGATGTTCATAATACTCCACAAGTTCTGATGGAACGGTCTTGATGGTTGCCGTGCTCCGGTTTTCGAATTTGGCGCACTCCGGCAACAGTTCGCGCGACAACTGGGACTTGTCACTCCAATATAATGAAACGCGCCCGTTTGTCAAATCGAGTTCGGCGGACGAGCATGGATGCCACGCTACTCCGCGGGATTGCACGGGGTGACCATGATCGACTTCTCGCGTTCGACTGTCACTAGTCCTGGCTTCGCCTTGCGTGGTTTGCGGACATACTTGCGCTCGGTATAGATCACCGGTACCAGGGAGTTGTTGCGGGCCTTGGAATGATAAGCAGCGATAGCAGCGGTTTCTTCGATTTCGCCTTTCGAAGGCTGGAACGATTTGTTCGGATACTTGATCACTACGTGCGAGCCGGGACACTGCTGGGCATGGAACCAAAGCTCGTACGGCTTCGCAAACTCAAAAGTCGTACGATCATTATCAGCACCATCGCGACCGATGAAAATCTTCAAGCCGGTCGACAGAATATGCTCGCGATAGGGAAGACGTACGGCCGGTTCGTCTCTAACTGACCGTGCGGATGGTGCCAGGGCGGCTAGTTCAGCCTCGTACCGCTGGCGGGCCGCTTCGAAATCGATCTCCAACTCCGCCTGCATCTGATTTAGCTGGCCAAGCTCGGACTGGCTGATCTCCAGCCGTCGTTGCAGTAGCTCGTGGCCATCGCGCCCCTTGCGGTATTTCTTGAAGTACGCTTCGACATTTTGATGAGCGGAGAGGGCGGGATTGAGCGGGATCGTCATCGGGCTGGCATCATCACTATAGACATCCTCCAGTTCGATCTGCTTCATCCCCTTCTTGATCTGATCGAAACTGATCTGTAGCAGCTCACCCATCTTACGGAAGTGGTCGAATTGCTCAGCCTTCGCGAGGTCCTCTTGCACCTTGTGAAGGAGCCGCTCAAGTCGTTTCGCCGTCCTGCCGACTGCGTTGAGCGTCACCTTCTTCTCATCGACAACAACGACGTTGGTGCGCCTCTGGCGGGTCATCTCCATCACCGCCAATGACATCGTTTTGTATTTCGCGGGGGGAGTGGTGACAGCAGAGAGCTTAAAGGGATATGCCTCGACGGAACCAGCCACGGCATGCAAATATCCGATTTCGGAATTCTTGAACCGATCCACCAGCCATGCGATAGACTTCTTAAGCGGCTCGATGTCAGCCTCAGACAAGGGCGCGCCGGTGAGTTCAGCGCGAATAATTATCTCGCGGGTCATCGTTCGATTGAGACCGAGGACCTTTTTTTCGAGCAGGGCTCCGGGGGAAGCCTCCTCGGCATCACGCATCAGGTCTTCGATCTGTTCTTTAGTGATTTTCAGCGGATTCAGCCTGTCAGGCAGCGGCGGAGCGGAATATGGAGAATGCGAGTCCAACGACCGCTTGCGCAAGGTGGCCTGAGGGCATCGTTCGCCGTCAAGCAACAGGATGTTGCCGTTGGGACCAATCGCCTCGAAGACAACTGCTCCTCGGGTGCCTTCTTTTTCATACGTCAGTTCGAATATGCGGTCAAAGGCGAGCTGTCTGACCTCAGTCACCCGCGCCCCAACCAACTCGAACACGGGCCATGGTTTTTCACGAGTTTGGACATCAATTTTGGAAGCCGGAACGAGATAACAGCCAAATCCAGAGGGGTGGTAGGAGAAACCGAGCGCCAGGCGGGACTTTTGGCCTTTGAGAAAGAAGTAGGCGGTTCTCTCCTTCTTGTAGAATTCAGTCGAGACAATTTCCGCCCCCACGATTTCGCGCTTTAGCTCAGCGACCAGCGATAGTATGTGCAATGAGGTCTGCATGGGCGGAATATAAGGCTTTTCAAGGACTTAGCGAGCTACAAATAGACGCGAGTCTGATAGGCAAGATTATCCACGAAAGAGGCAATATTTCTGAAAGTTTTAGTGGAACTCGAGGAAACTATTGTCGTTTAAGAGGTAGGACCAACCCACTCCGGCAGTAACGGACGCCGGAAAGGTCCTGACTATTCCCACAGTGTCAGAAGGCGGAGTCGGACGCTCCGCCTTCGTCCTATATATGGCAGCAACCGTCAGGACTGTGCCCTACAAGTCCAGCAAGAAGAAGGCCACCGTGCGGCCCTACTTCTTCGGGCCGATCATCTTCTCCGGACGGACCTTCTCGTCGAATTCGTCCGAAGTCAACAGACCGAGCGCCATCGCGGACTCTTTCAAGGTCGTTCCCTCAGCATGAGCCTTCTTGGCGACCTTGGCCGCATTGTCATAGCCGATATGCGGATTGAGCGCCGTCACCAGCATCAGCGAGTTGGTCAGGTGCTTCTGGATCGCGTCAAGGTTAGGCTCGATTCCGGTCGCGCATTTTTCGTCGAACATCTGGCACGAGTCAGCGATCAACCGAATCGATTGCAGCAAGTTGTAAATCATCACCGGCTTGAAAACGTTCAGCTCAAAATGACCGGTAGCGCCACCAATATTAACCGACACATCGTTGCCCATCACCTGCGCGCAGACCATCGTCATTGCTTCGCATTGCGTCGGATTGACCTTGCCTGGCATGATCGATGAGCCCGGTTCGTTGGCCGGCAGAGCCAATTCACCGATACCGCAACGCGGACCGGAGCCCAGAAGGCGAATGTCACTGGCGATCTTCATCAACGAACAGGCCAGCGTCTTCATCACGCCAGAGGCTTCGACGATAGCATCATGCGTCGCCAGCGCTTCGAACTTATTTGGGGCCGTGACAAATTTCTTGCCGGTAATCTCAGCTATCTTGGCCGCCGAACGTTCGGCAAACTCGGGATGCGTATTCAGACCCGTTCCTACCGCCGTGCCACCGAGAGCGAGCGGGTAGAGGCGCTTCAGGCAATCGTTGATGCGATCCAGTCCGAGCGTCAACTGCGCCGTGTAACCGGAGAACTCCTGCCCCAGCGTGAGCGGCGTAGCATCCATCAGGTGGGTGCGCCCGATCTTGATGATATCCTTGAACTCGTCGGATTTCTTTGCCAGCGTATCGCGCAGCGCGGTGATCATCGGGATCAAACGACGATGGATTTCCTCGACGGCAGCGATATGCATCGCGGTTGGGAAAGTATCGTTCGATGACTGGGCCATATTGACATGGTCATTGGGATGGACCGGGTCTTTCGATCCCAGCACACCACCAGCCAGTTCAATCGCCCGGTTGGAGATCACTTCGTTCGAGTTCATGTTACTCTGCGTGCCCGAGCCGGTCTGCCAGACCACCAGCGGGAAATGATCATCCAGCTTGCCGTCGATTACTTCGTCAGCCGCCTTGACAATCAAGTCACCCTTCTCTTTCGGCAGGCGGCCGAGATCCATGTTGACCAGTGCGGCCGCCTTCTTCAGCACACCCATAGCGCGAATGAGTTCACGGGGCATACGCTCGCCACCAATACGGAAATTCTCCAACGAACGAGCCGTCTGACAACCATAATACCTGTCAGCCGGAACCTTCATTTCTCCCATTGTGTCTTTCTCGATACGAAATTCCATGTTTCCTCCGAGCGGCCCAACACGGCCGCATTGCGGTCAAGGACAGACTTTATTTGCTGGAGAATATAGTACATGCGGCCATGCTGGCAAGTGGGGAGAAGCGTTTTTTGTCACACGGGTTGACTTCGTTGAGCCAGAATTCCAAATTGAGCGCCGAACGATGTTCACAGACGATTAGGAGACCACG
>CAZHDS010000131.1:0-4298 GCA_964531495.1 uncultured Ignavibacteriales bacterium | reverse complement strand
AGTTCGAGACGAGTTGGAGGCGTCGTGCTCAAGTCTTTTCTTGGTCCCGCTAAACAAATCGTCGCGTGCTGCGTCTCTAATTAACTAGACAAACTAGTCCCCGGTCGTTTATCCCAGTTTGCTGAAACTCTCGGGAAACGGCCCCGTGGCCGTGCCCCTCGCCGCCATGAGAAAGAGCCGAAACCCCAAAAGTTTCGGCTCTTTATATTCACTCAGGAAATGGGAGAAAGCTATTCGCCCGACTTTTCCGCCTCGACGATATCGGCCAGTATTTTCGATACTGGCATTGCGCCTTCCTTGTTATCCTTCATCTGGGGGAAGAACAACACATCGCTGATATTGTGCTGATTAGTCAACAGCATGACCAGGCGATCGACACCAAATCCCAGACCACCGGTAGGCGGCATGCCATAGGTCAGGGCGGTGACAAAATCATCATCGAGTGGCTGTGCTTCCTCATCGCCCGCTTCGAGAGCCTTGCCTTGCTGCATGAAACGCTGCAACTGATCGACCGGATCATTGAGCTCACTGAAGGCGTTGCCGCATTCGTGTCCGGCGATGAACAGCTCGAAGCGCTCGGTAAGGCCTTCCTTTTCACGATGCTTCTTGGCCAGGGGGGAAATCTCGATCGGGAAATCGCAGATGAAGGTCGGTTGGACCAGCCCCGGTTCGACTTTCGCCTCCCACACAGCCTCGATCACCTTGCCCTTGTTGATCAACTCATCGCCGTCGACACCAAGTTCCTTGGCTTTAGCCAGCGCAGTCTCATAATCCATCGGATAGAAATCAACATCCGTCTTTTCCAGGATCGAGTCGGTCATACTAACCCAGCGGAAAGGCGGCTCGAAGTCAAGCACCTTGTCCTCATAGGTGATTTTGTAGCTGCCCTGGATTTCAAACACAACATGACGCAACAGGCGTTCCCACAGGGCAGCGATGTCACGATAATCAGCGTACGCCCAGTAGAGCTCGATCATCGAGAACTCAGGATTGTGCGTGCGGTCCAGGCCTTCATTGCGAAAATCCTTGCAGTACTCCCAGACCTTTTCAAAGCCACCGACAATGAGCCTTTTCAAGTAGAGCTCATCGGCGATGCGCAAATATAGCTCGCGGTCGAGCCGATTGTGATGAGTCTTGAACGGCATGGCCATGCCACCGCCATAGAGCGGCTGGAGGATCGGGGTCTCGACCTCCATGAAGCCCTCGTTATCGAGAAAATCTCTGATGGTCTTGACAATTCGAGACCGCTGGGCAAACACTTCGCGAACCTCTGGATTGGCGATCAGGTCAGCGTAACGGCGACGGTACCGGGTTTCGACATCGGTCAACCCTGAGTGCTTATCCGGCAGCGGATGGAGCGACTTGGTGAGCAGAGTGATAGATGTCACGCTCAGGGACTGCTGGCCTGTCCTGGTCGTGAAGAGAGTTCCTTCACATCCAACAATATCGCCGAGGTCGACCGTATCAAACATGTCGTATGATTCCTGGCCGACATTGTTGATCTTGACATAGAGCTGAAGCCGACCGCTCTCGTCCATGACATCGGCAAATGAAGCTTTGCCCATCTTGCGCTTCAGCATGACTCGCCCCGCCATACGGACGACGGTTTCCTTCTCGGCGAACTCGTCAAAACTGTCCAGCAATTGTTTGATCTTATGACTGCGATCAAACCGGTAGGGATAGGACTCGATACCTTGTTCGGCTAGTCGCAGGACCTTGTCCCGGCGGGTCCGCATCAGCTCGGCTAATGGCGGTTGAACGGCGGGAGTGTCTTCCGTTGATTCCTGGTGGTCTTTGCTTTCTGAGTCAAGTGTCATGACATTTTCTTCGGTGTTTCGAGCGGTTTGTTGGTTTAGGTCAATCTCAGTCAACGTTTTATCGGCCTGAAGAACGCGACGCGCATGGCTCAGGCAAGCTCTTTCTTGATGGCTAGGGCTACGCACTCCGGGACCAGACTGTCAATATCGCCGCCATGAATCGCGACATCCTTGACAATCGTCGATGAAAGGTACACCCACGACAACGATGGCATCAGGAAGATCGTCTCGACCGATCGAGCCAGCTTGCGATTCATCAGGGCCATTTGAAATTCGTACTCGAAGTCAGAAACAGCTCGCAGGCCGCGGATGATCGCGAAGGCCTGATTCTCAACAGCGAGATCGGCCAGGAGTCCGTTGAACCCGATCACCGCGATCTGGCTGGAATACTCTTTGTCTGCGACGGCCTCTTTGATCAGACTGAGTCGTTCTTCGAAAGTGAAAAACGGCGCTTTGGGACCACTCTCGGCCACGGCAACGATAAGGCGGTCACACAGTTGGGTAGCACGTTCAATTATAGACATATGACCATTTGTGGTCGGATCGAAAGTGCCCGGGTAAATAGCACTCTTGTTTGACGATGCTGACATACGCAAAAACCTTTGTCGGTCAAGTTCTCTGGTGCGGCAATATAGCCGGCCACGTTGGAATTGCAAAGACAATCTGGGAGTGCGGGCGATGTCTGGGAACTACACGGTCAGGCCGAGAGCGACCAAGTAACGATCGAGCGGGATTTTCGATAGGTCGGACCTATCAGGAAAAAATCCGCCTGAGAAGACCGGCGCCATTACTTTGGAGGAAAAGGTGCTGGCCATGATCCGGACCAGTTGGTCATTGGCCACGTCGCCGCAAACAGCGATCAGCGAGAGCGGCACCGTAATCCCCTCGCCAGCCAGGGCGGCCAGTTTGAAATTCACCAACGTTTTCAGCTCCAATGCCATCTGCCCCAGATCATGGTGTTCCTTGAGGTCAAACTGGCGCAGATTCATGTGAGCCAGACCCACTATCTGGCCTTGGAACAGATAGCAGAGAGCCGCCGTCCGGCCCGTGAAATCAGCCACCGCAATCAAATCCCCACCGTCCGCACGGCAGAACGTTTTGTATCCCCGCCCCAGAGCCAGAGCCCTCAGCTGGCATTCGACCCCGCTGTCGTCGGTGTCTTCACTCAACCGAGCGGTGAGTTCCTCGGCGACCTCCCGACGCAAGGCCACGCCGACATATCGATCCGTCCGGCCTGTGGGGATGATGTCGATCTGGAACCGATCTTCACCATCCAGCAATCCCTGCAATAGCTCAAACCGAGCATTCGTTTCACCGCTGTGGTTGTCGTGCGCGGGAGCATAGAGATGCTTGACGATGGCCTGATCATCAGGGATCGCGACGATCCTATCCCCGCCGGCCAGAAGATGATGGCCCCTGAGGTGTTCCGGTTGAAACCTGGCCAACGCCTTAACTTCAGCCCGCCCGGTTTGGTAGTCGACGCGCGCCACGCAGCACAGGTCGCCCCGCTTGTCAATGCCGATCCTAGTCTTCATTCGGTACCAATCACGAGATAAGGTCGCAACCTAAGAACAAGTCCCGAGCCAATGCCGGAGACTTGCTCAAGATCTTCAATCTGCTCAAAACGATGGTCTTGCCGATAGGCGACGATGCGCTGGGCGAGGGTCGGACCGATGCCGTTCAACAGCTCCAACGAATCGGCGGGAGCAGTATTTGGATCAAGTTGAAAGAGACCCGTGTAGGTTGGCGCTACGGTGTCAGAGGCACCTTGATGACCATGATTCTCGCGAACTGGGTTGGCATGGTGGCGGATGAATTGAACGCAAACTATCAGCGTCAAGACGGCTACTAACAAACTCACAAAGCGCGTCTGTGAAGGGGATAGATCAACGACCTTCAGGCTCGTGGAACTGGTGATGGTGCTGTCGTTCATGAGCCAAGTATACGCTGACCGACTCGGGAATGCAACTGCGATAGTGGGAGTCTACAACGATTGGAACTGCCGTGGGCGGCGTTGGCATAGGTCAGTCGGGCGGACCGGAATGGTCAGGAAAGCCTCGGAGAGAAAGCGGCTATCGGTCACCTAGGCGTTTGTCGATCATCTCGCCGAATTTGTCTGCGACTCTGTCCAGGGCACCCTGCTCGAACATCGCAAAGGCGGTATCGCAATGCGAGCTATAGCCCAGCAGACCCATTACCCGGCCCTCCGACTTGAGTGGTTGAACCACGAAACAGCGCGATTCATCGTCGAGCAGAAGCTTGCGCTCGAAGAAATTGCCGCTGAAGGTGCCACAGAAATCTTCCGTGTAGGTATGTCCGGTTTCGGCCACTTTCTCAAACAAAGATGTGCCAACGGGAAGATTCAGCTTCAAACCGTCACGGACGACGCCGTTGTTCCAGGTCGAGATAGCTGCCAAGCCGTCACCATCCTGTTGCCTCAGGATGAGTACGCCCTTGTCGATCTGGTACTGCATCTTGAGC
>CAZHDS010000130.1:0-9584 GCA_964531495.1 uncultured Ignavibacteriales bacterium | reverse complement strand
CGGGCCTCCAATCAAGATACCAAGTAGTGACGCTAGTATAAAGAGTGCGGCGGGTCGACGTGAACGTCGACCGCGTCGCGAAGAGTTTCTATATTCCACTTTCGTTCAAATGACGCTTCAGCTGTCCCAACGACTGGCCCGCAGCTTTGAGTGCGGCGGCCGCCGAGGAGCTATTGTTGGATTCCAGGTATCCCGTAGCCAATTCCAGCTGTTCGTAGATCACGCGTAACAACCCGCGTCCTTGATCATCATCTGGGCTGACCTGTCCTCCATACCGCTCAGTCTCTGCTAGAAACTGATCGTACCGGCTGGATAGGTTTTGTTGGCCACGGCACTTCCGTGAGGCTTCTTCGGTGAGCTTACGGGCGTTCTGAAGAGCCTTGATGGCCATCGACGGCTTGCCCTCGGCTACCATCTGGTCGGCGCGGGACAAGGCCTCGCGAGCCTGCTCCACTATTGCTGGGGCGTTCAGGGATACGCAGTCCGTCAAATTCGACTCAACTCGCTCGATTCCACGGCGGACGAAATCAGCTCGGCGTTCATAGTCGCCCTCATCACGTCGGGAGCTGTTACCAGCATAGATCATCTTGCGTACGGTCAGTTCAACCTGGTTACACAGGCTGAGTGCAAGACGGTATTGACCGTTGCGGTAGTATTCCCAGGCCCTTTCCAGATTACTTCGCACCGACTCCATCACCGAGCCTCGCATAGAATTCGGCCCATGGCCGCCCAAGCTGCCGCCGAATTCATCAACCAATTCGTTCACGCGTTCCAGCTTGCGCTGTAACATGGTCTCATTCTGCTCCGTCAGGCGCGCTGCAGCGATAGCATTTTCGGCCTGAATACGAGCGTCCAGGGACAGCTTCTTGGCCTGAGAAAGCAGAGCAGATTGGACCTGGTGATTGCTGCTGGCTTCGGCTTCGTAATACCGATCCCAGGCAGATCTCTGTAGGGTGTTGGCGGCATCAATGGCAAGCTGGGCACCAGTATAGCTGGATGACGCTACGATATGTCGAGCCTCCTCAACAATCTGGTCGCTTCGTTCCAAGAGCGCCCGGACGCTAAGAAGTTGGGCATTTTGCGAGTAGGCAGAAGAAGCGATTACCGTCAACGTAATCAGAAGGGTAGTTAGTAAGGTGATGTGCCGTCTCATGACATGACTCCTTTATTGAATCCATCATGATAGTAAACAAATCCTATGCCAGACCTATCATTCGAACTGCCCAGTGAAGCCATCGAACTGCCGTTCAAGTGGTTGTGCGCTTCGACCCCAGGTTGGTCCCCGCCCAGCTCAGATCCGATTCGTACCGTATGGTACAGATCGATGTACCGTTTGGCGCGTCATCGATCCGCCGAGGGGCCTGCTTCATGGCTTGATGTCGTGCACTTTCATTCGGCTGTATAAGCGCCGACGGCTGATCCGGAGCTTCTGGGCAGCCTCGGTCTTGTTGCCGCCAGCTTGCTCCAAGGCCTCAAGAATCATGGCCTTTTCAGCCATCTCGAGCCCTTCGCTGGTACTTGTGTCAGCTGAGCCACGATCAACCAGCGGCTCGTCGTCGATCTCGAGCGAAAAATCCTCAGCGGTCAACGATTCCCCACCGGCCAGGATTGTGGCTCGCTCGATGACGTTCTTCAGCTCCCGTACGTTTCCCGGCCAGTCGTACGTGCGGAACAAGTTCACAACATCTTCGGTGAGCTTCGGCTGAGCATAGTTGAGCGTTCGCAGAAAGTGAATGGCCAGCTCCATGACGTCGTCTTTGCGTTCGGCGAGGCTCGGCATCTTGACCGGGAAAACGTTCAGACGATAGTAAAGGTCTTCACGGAATCGGCCGGCCGCGATCTCTTCTTTGAGATTGCGGTTGGTAGCGGCCACGACGCGGACATCGATATCGACCATGTCTACGCCGCCGACTCGGTACAGCTTCTTCTCTTCCAGAACCCGTAGAAGTTTGCTCTGCAGGGCATTCGATGTTTCGGCGATTTCATCTAGGAAAATCGTGCCCCCTTCGGCCAACTCGAAGCGACCCCGCTTGCGCGATGAAGCGCCGGTGAAGGACCCTTTCTCGTGCCCGAAGAGCTCTGATTCCAGCAGAGTCTCAGTTAGGGCAGCGCAATTGACCGCGATAAATGGCCGGGTCTTCCTCTCTGATTGATCATGTACCATCCGAGCGGCCAGCTCTTTGCCCGTTCCTGAGCGACCGGTCAGAAGCACGGTGGCATCAGTCGCCGCGACTTTTGACAGCATCTGCCGGGCTTTCTCCGAAGCCACCGAACTACCTACAAACGGTCCCGAAGTTGACTTTGCGATGACCTGTTCGTAGTGGTCAGCCAGTGCCTCGCGGCGTTGCTTTTCGGCCAGCTTGTTGACCGTGAGTTCCAATTCGTCGAGAGGGAAGGGCTTCAGCAGATAATCGGCCGCACCCAGTTTCATGGCCTCGACGGCTGTTTCGGCCGTGCCGTAGGCCGTCATCATGAGCACCTCGGTGCCCTCTTTTTTGAGTGCCTCTTCCAGGACCACCATCCCAGAGATCTCCGGCATCGACAAATCAGTAATAACAATGTCGTAGGAGTGTTTGCCGATGAGCTCAATAGCCTCACGAGGATTGGTGGTCGTGGTCACCTGGTGACCGGCGTCCTCCAACTGGCCACATATGAGAGCGGTCATTTTGGGTTCGTCATCTACAACTAATATGTGGGCCATTTAGATTCTCCCCGGCTTGAGTGGCAAGCGGATGATTACTCTGGTTCCGTCACCAGGTCGACTATGAATATCCATCCGCGCACCCATTTCCACAATGATTTTTCGGCTCAAGTACAACCCGAGCCCCGATCCGGTCTGCTTGGTTGTGTGAAACAGCTCGCCAGCCTTGGCGACATCGCGGCGGGCCATGCCCGGCCCCCGATCGATGACGGCCAACTCGATCCCAGCTTTGCCCGGAGTCACTTCGATCCCCACGGCCAGTGGCTGCCCTGCCCCGAGGCAAGCGTCAGCGCCATTAATTAAGAGATTGAGCAGAACCTGGCGCAAAGGACGGGGATATCCCTCAATGGTCAATCCGGGCGGTACCACCGAACTCAGCCAGTCGATTTCCTGGCCGGCGTATTTGTCCCGGAAGTGTTTCTGGAGGTTGGCGATCATTTCGGCGATGTCAATCGGCTCGATTTTCTCGGTCTTGATGAGCGATCCGTCAGCGCCTCCTCTTGATACATCGAGGTATCCAGTGACGATCTGGTTGAGGCGATCTACTTCTTCGACAATGAACTCGCTCTCAACGGCCTGGTGCTTGCGGGTAAGACGCTCTGCCGAGGCTCTGATAATCATCAGGGGATTGCGCACTTCATGGGCCACAACCGCAACCATGCGTCCCAGATAGGCATGGGTTTCATTCATGAACAGCGACTGCTGGAGGCGGTTCATGTGTCGCTGGGCCAGAAGGAACAAGATCCCGAACAGCAGACCACCTGCCAACGACAGCGCCGTCGAGTAGTACAGGTTGGTGCGCAGATCGGTCAGCGCCGCGAAATAATCGACATTGGCCTCGACCCCCAAGACCGCCTGCACCTCGCCGAAATCATCGATCAGGGGAGCGAAAGCTGATTTCAGGAAGACGCTGCCGGTCTGATATGACGGCGTAGCAATACCCCGGTCGGTCATGCCCAGGAATATGGAGTCGATATAGGCGCTGTTCAATTCCGCCAGAAAGTACAGCGAATCGGTTTCGATATTGGTCGAGGCCAGATAGCTGTAATCCTCCGCAATGATGAATATTTCCGAGAGGGAATCGGAGGCACTGGCTTCCGTGAGAAATTCGACTACTTCGAAATAGGCCTCAAAGTCCCCGGTGGCCAGATTCTCGATAACTTCCTGGGTCAAGGGCACGGCGGTCGTGTGGGCGATTGCGAGCAAGCGTCGGGAGAGTTGGCTGTCGAGCATAGCTTCGGCCCGGTCATAGAACAGCCACCAGGCCAGGTTGACCAAGGCGATTAGGATAATCGTAAAGGCCGCAATGACGAGAAGTTTTCGTGATCCACCTTGCATCTATACATTATCGGCGCTGACAGCCGGCCAGTCAACCAAAGAGGGGAGAGCGTGGCGTGGTTCGATCCGATTCTTTCAATTGGCCGATAAGTTGACAGCTGAGATCGGCACATTGTGCCTTGACAGGCGGTTGGAATTGTATATAATAGGTGGCCGCAACGAGCGGTATATGATGACCCCATCGTCTAGTGGCCTAGGACGGCGCCCTTTCACGGCGTTAACACGGGTTCGACTCCCGTTGGGGTCATTTTTTTATTAGGTCGTTTTCCAACATCTGAATTCAGCAACAAAACGGCAAACGTTTGGGGGAGCCTCCCTTGGCGGGTGGCCCGACCTGCAGAGTGGGAGAGTGGCTACAATGAACATTGTATCGGTGCCGGTCCCTCCTGGAACATGTAGCCAACCAAGAATATCAAGTCCGCGATGTCCGGGGACGCGCTGCCGTCGCCGTTGATATCGGCTTCATCCATGCAGGGCGGCTGTGAACCATCTTGGAACATGAACGCAACCAGGTAGATCAAGTCCGCGATGTCCGGTTGCGCCTGACCATCATGATTGATGTCCGCCCGGATCAGGCAGCATGAAGGATAAGGCCCCGTCTGATTGAAGAATACGGTGACGTTGGCCGAGCCTTCGTTCGCTGTCATCAGGTCATTATCACCGTCGCCATCAAGATCAGCCGAGAAGACAGAATGAGGGGTATCCGCAACGCCATAGTGAACCTCGGTCTGAAAAGTACCGTCGCCGTTGCTCACAAGCACGGACACATTGCGAGAGCTGTAGTTTGCTGTCGCCAGGTCATCATCGCCATCGCCGTCAAAATCAATCGCGAACACTGAAAAGGGCGACCATAATACTTGGATCGGGTCCTCGGTAAGTACGCCGTCCTCATCGTTAAGAAGAATTGAAATACGTTGGTCCCAACCGGTCGCTACCGCCAAATCATTGTCCCCGTCTCCATCCAGATCAGTCGAGATGAGAGCTTCAGGACGACCTATGATGCCATGGTCGACGGCGGTTCGAAAGGTGCCGTCGCCGTTACCTAGCAGCGTTGAAACACTCTTAGCGGTATGGTTCCCAACGGCCAGGTCCTGGATACCATCGCCGTCGAGATCAATTGAGACAACCGAGCGAGGACTGTCTCCGACGCCATAATTGATCGCGGTTTGAAAGGTGGCATCGCCGTTATTCAGCAAAACGGAGACATTGTCATCCAGGCTGTTCGGTACGACCAGATCGTTGTCGCCATCATCGTCAAGGTCAGCCGAGAAGATACAGTCAGGCCAATCTCCGACGCCTATGTTGACCGCGGGTTGAAAGGTCCCATCGCCTTCATTCAATAGTATTGAGACATCGTCAGAGAAACCGTTCGCCGTCGCCAGGTCATTGTCACCATCTCCGTCGAGATCAATTGCGAAGATAGCTACAGGATCATTTCCGACTTCATAGTCAACCGCAGCCTGCAGGGTCCCATCGCCGTTATTCAGTAGTATTGAAACACTGTCAGAGTAAGCATTCGCGACCGCCACATCATAGTCACTATCGCCGTCGAGATCAATCGAGAAGACAGACTTCGGACCCCGTCCGACATCATAGCTGATCGCCGTTTGAAATGTCCCATCGCCCTCATTCAATAGTATGGAGACATTGTGAGACCACCAGTTTCCTGTCGCCAGTTCATTGTCCTTGTCGCCGTCAAGATCAGCCGCGAAGATAGCGTACGGACCATCCCCCGTGTCATAACTGACTGCGGGTTGGAAGGTCCCGTCGCCGTTGTTCCTCAGTACTGAGACATCGTCAGACTCGAAGTTCCCAGTCGCCAGATCATAGTCGCCATCCTCGTCAATATCGATCGCCAAGACAGACCTCGGCTCCTCCCCGACGCCGTAGTCAACTGCGGCTTCAAACGCCCCTTCGCTATTGTTCAACAGGACTGAGACGCTATTGGAGAGACGGTTCGACGTAACCAAGTCATTGTCACCATCGTCGTCGAGATCAACCGAGAAGATTGAGTACGGACCGTCTCCAACGCTGTAGTCGGTCCTAGCCTGGAAGGTTCCGTCGCCGTTATTCATTAGTACGGAGACATTGTCATAGGCCCAGTTCGCTACCGCCACGTCATTGTCACCATCTCCATCAATATCAATCGCGAAGACAGACCACGAATTTCCTGCTGTGGCATAGCTAACCATGGGCTGAAAGGTTCCATCGCCGTTGTTCAGCAGTACTGAGACTCCGGGAGTATGTTCATTCGCTGTCACCAGGTCATAGTCACCATCACCGTCAAGATCAGTCGCGAAGACAGATTGAGGAGCACTTGCAACGGCATAGTCGGCCCCAGCGTGAAAGGTCCCGTCGCCGTTGTTAAACAGGATCGAGACGTTATCTGTATAGCGGTTTGTTACCGCCAGATCATTGTCAATATCGCCGTCAAGGTCGATGGCGAAGACAGACGTCGCACCACTTCCAACGGGATAATCGGCCCTGGCTTGAAAAGTTCCGTTGCCGTTATTCAGCAGCACTGAGATGCTGTCTGAGCCCTGGTTTGTTGTCACCAGGTCATAGTCACCATCGCCATCAAGATCAGCCGAGAAGACTGAGGACGGGGCATATCCGGTTTCAAAATCGACCCTTGCGTCAAACATGGGGACGAAGGCAAGAGCGCTGCCGCTCAGAGCGAGGACGGCCACAATACAAATTGAGCGCGTGAAAATGTGTCTCATAGAGTTTTTCCTGTCTTGTGCGACATGCACCTGCCGGGTGTGTATTTTGCAGCGCGAGCACCGGCCCCTACTGCATTCCATAATATACGGATATGTCGCTCCTTGTCAACCACTGCATCGCCTTGGCCTCCCCGGAAAGCCGTTGCAGCGTATTAACTACCGAGAATCCCTGGGTCACATGTCCAGCTTGACGGTCTATCGCCACCGGGTCTGCGCCGGGTTACCGGCCCAACTCGAATTCGGGAGGGCCGCAGCTAGGACGGCTTAAACTGACCGTAGCGGGCCGTCAAAAACACTGCAACGGAGGGCCATTCTGGAACATGAATGTCACCAGGAAGATCAGGTCCGCTATGTCTGGTTCTGGCGTGCCGTTGCCGTCGATATCACACGCCTTCAGCACGGGCGGGACGGGGCCAGCCTGGAACATGAATGTGACAAGATAGATGAGGTCAGCCACATCGGGATCGGAGCCATTGCCATCGATGTCGCCGCACACGAATGTTGGCGGAGAGTTGGTCTGGTTGAAAAGTACCGAGATGTCATCAGAACCTTCGTTTGATACGGCCAGGTCACAGTCCAGATCACCGTCAAGGTCGACTGAAATGACAGCTCTCGGATTAATACCCGACGAAAATCCAACGGAGGGGCCGAAGACGGCGTTACCATCGTTCTGCAAGACATCAACAGTATGGTTCGTCCAACTCGCTGCGACCAGGTCGAAATCGCCATCTTCATCGACGTCAATCGCGAAAATGTCGGCGGGTGATCCGCTCACGGGGTAATCAGCAAACGCTGCAAAACCACCGTGGCCATCGCCAAGAAATATAGAGATGTCGCTGTCATAGGAATTTGCTACCGCTAAGTCCAAGTCGTTGTCGCCGTCGAAATCAGCGGCGAAGACGGCACTCGGATGTTGACCTACTGGATAGTTGATGCGTGCTGCGAAACTGCCGTCTCCGTTATTGAGCAAGACCGAGACCTGATCGGAGCCGTAATTGCCGACCACCAGATCGTTGTCGCTATCATTGTCAAAATCGCCGGCAAAGACCGAACGCGGGTAGATTCCGACCGGATACTCGCCAGTGTGTGCCAGGGTCCCGTCGCTGTTGCTGAGCAGGATCGAGATCGTGCCAGCTTCCGGATTCGCCGTGACGATATCGTCGTTGCTGTCACCATCAATGCTGGCTGCCAAGATTGCGAAGGGGTTGGAGCCAATAGGAAAATCCACTTTCGGGGCAAAGGAGCCTTCGCCGTCGTTGAGCAGAACTGACACGAAAGGGGTCCCGCTGGCAGCTACCGCCAGATCCGGATCGTCATCGCCATCAAGGTCTACCGCGACTATCGACCGGGGTTCGTCACCGACGCCGTACTGGACTGCTTCAGCAAAGGTCCCGTCGCCATTATTCAGCAGAACGGATACAGTATTGGAGGTGAAATCCGCCGTCGCCAGATCGTTCAGGCCGTCGCCGTCCAGATCAGCCGCGACCACCGACCAGGGCTGATCGCCCGCGCCGAAGTCGATCCGAGCATCAAAGAGGGGGCCTGTGGCGGCGAGCGACAGGGCGGGCATCAGGAGTAGGATTGAGAAGCAGAGCACTTTCTTCACGATTTGTTCTCCAAGCAGGCGTCAGAAGACTGAGTTGTGTGCGACAAAAGGGCCACCGATTTGTTCTGAATGTGGTATTCCCCTTGTCTCGGCGTTCTTGACAAGATGGACATGTTGGTACCCAAAGATAGCCGTCATAGCGCTCGTTTGCAAACCTTTTCCATGGTCTTGCTCCCTACGAACTACAGTTGAAAGCAGTTACGGGCAGAATGGCCGTTGACAGCCGAGCATGAACAACGCTACCATTGGCATGTAAGGGAGTAGCTTCGGGAAGGACGCTGCTGTAAGTATGCCCGGCGACACAGGAAGCAATGAGATTGGGGGTATTCTATGGCGAACCGAGTCATTAAGGATCAGGTAATAACGACTAGTGGGACTGACACGAAAGGCGTAACCGTATCGAAGGACGCTGTGCTCGCGATGTTTCGCGGTATCCAGGAGCCAGTGCTCTTGCGCCAGGAACACAATAGGGATATGCCGCCGGCCGGCAGGGCAACCAACTTTCGGATTAGAGATCTTCCCGATGGGAATGTCGCGCTCACAGCGGACGTCGAGATCTGGAACGAACAACTGATGACAGATACGGCAGGAATGAGTATTGCTTGGACCAATGCCAGCGACGGAGAGCTTGAGCCGGGGAGTTATGACGTAGCGCTGTTGATTGACCCTACGGCGATTCCATTCGAACTACTAAGGGGAGCTGTGGACTCGTGGGACGGAGAACTGCGGGTCGCGCGGGCCAAGCTGTATCAACGTGGAGTCGCTGAAGTTGCGATTGTTGTGCTTTCATTCGTATCTATTCAATTCGCAGGTGGTTTCTTCCGCCGAGCAGGTGCTGATGCTTATGATGTCCTGAAGAAGCGTCTGGGAGCTTTGGCGGCGAACATCGGCAGCCAGACTGGCAAGCTTGTTGAGTTCCGATGCGAATTCACCTACAACGTCGACAACCATGACATAAAGGTCCTCGTCCCATTGTCTCCAGCAGATATCGATGGACTCCGTAATCATCCTCTGGACATCGACCAGGTCCGACTGTTCCTAGATACCCATGTCGGAGAGAGTCGGATCAGCGAGGTTCTCATAAGGTACAAGTCGAAGAAACCACACTACTCCATTGGGCACGTTGTGGACTTAGACGGAAAGCTGATCCAATTGGGGCTCCCGAAAAGCCGTTGACTCCGGCCTATCAAATGTCCTACAATGGCCCTGTAGTTGG
>CAZHDS010000129.1:0-9696 GCA_964531495.1 uncultured Ignavibacteriales bacterium | reverse complement strand
GGACATCGAGAAACTCCAGCGTCTATACGAAAGTATTCGTTATCGTATATAGCCGGCCCACGCCAGTCTATCATAGATAATAATAGAAGCTGGCGGCGGTGGCAAGTGCCTTTGGGAAATCACGGTCAAAGCAAAGTAGTTGCCTAATTGCCGTGCGAGCCATAGCTTGCCCTCATGCCCTCTGTATTTAGCCGCATAATCAACCGGGAATTGCCGGCCAGAATCTTCTTTGAAGACGATCAGGTGATTGTAATAGCCGACCACAATCCCAAAGCCGAGGTACATCTGCTGATAATTCCGAAAGAAGTGACGAAAAACTTCTACGAAACTCCCCCCGAAACGCTGGCGATGATGAACCGCACAGCCCGCTTGATCGCAGAGAAACTGGGCGTAACGGGCTGGTTTCGATTGATAATCAATAATGGCTACTGCCAGGAAGTGGACCATGTCCATTTTCACTTTCTCTCGACCAGGGGCGCAGAAAATCTGATCTGGCTAGACGAATAGCCAACTCTGGCGGCCATATTGGCTCTCACGGTGCCAGAGCAACCTGAACAAGTCCAAAAAGGGGCATTGGCCCCTTGACAAAGGGGGATTGAGTCCTATCTTGCCGATACTATGAAGATGATTACTGAAGAGAAATGTCTAACCTGGTCGGGGGGGGGTGAAGCCCTTTGACCGGTGTACGAGTACGCGACGATGAATCTTTTGAAAGAGCCCTTCGCCGTTTTAACAAATTCTGTGAAAAGGCTGGGATTCTCAGCGATATCAAAAAGCATCAGCATTTTGAGAAGCCGTCCGAAGCTAAGAAGCGTAAGATGGCAGCTGCGAGACGGAAGTCCCGTCGGATGAGATTTAGGGATGTCAACGGTTGATCCCTCTTTTCGATAGAATCAGTTAGGACCAAATTGAGGCTCTGAAGCCCAGTGAGATAGATCGTCTCGCCGTGCTTCGGGGCCTCAAGTCCGTTATGGTGTAGGCCCCGTTCTGCTCCGTTCGCGCAAACGGTTGATTGTGCCCCAGATCAGAGGCATAGCGGACGGCGAAATGGTCGACGAATTAGCCATGGAAATTCTTGCGAAATAGTCTAAAAACCCTCTATACTCTGTCCAGATATACAGTAATCCCCTTATTGGAGCGTAAGATATGAACTGGGTTGATGCAGTTTTGATCGTTTTGCTACTGGCCTCTGTGGTGGTTGGTTCCAAGAAGGGACTGATCCGCGAGCTGGCAGCTTTCGCAGTGTTTTTCGCAGCCGTAATTGTGGCGTTGAACTACCTCGATGGTTTCGCTGTGTGGGTTTACGAGCAAGTTGGTGGCTCTCCCCTAATCTCAGCCTTTTTGTCGTTCGCTATTCTAATAGCGTGCTGCTACGCTACCTTCAAATTGCTGGCCCTGTTGTTCTACAAAGTGGCCAGCGTCAAACAAACCGGAGCCAAGGACCAATTGGGCGGCGCATTGGTGGGCTTTTTGCGCGGCTGGGTTACCATAGGCGTTCTGACGATGCTCTCCTTCCTGCTGCCTATGCCAGGGTTCTTCTATACTTCGTTTGAAAGCTCGTTCTTCGGCCCGACGGTCGCCAAAACAGTACCGCTGATGTTTGAAGGTACGGCCCGTCTGCACCCGAACAGCCCCAGCTTCATGGATCAGATGGAAACGACGCTCCTGGTATCCCCTTCGATGACGTCGGGGCCAGAACCAAGCCAGGAGTATCGCCAGCAGGTTCACCAGGTACTCTATCAGATGGAGCGCTTCTTTGATCCGGGCTTTGGCGATAGCTGATTTGGCTTTCTTTCCCAGGCAAGGGAACTATATTGAAGCCGGCTGAAAGCCGGCTTTTTTGTTAGGTGCATCATGATTGATCAACACACGATAGATACGCTGGAGTACTCCAAGGTCATTGCGGCTGTGGCGGGTAAGTGCCTGACCCCGTTTGGCCGGTTCGAGGTGAGCCAAATCGGACCGCTGGCTGACAACGAGCAGGTGCGGCAACGACTCACGGAGACTTCGCAAATGAAGGACATCATCAACTTTGGTGACTACTTCCCCCTCCACCGGATTGAAGATGACTGTACCCCGCTCCTGGGTCGATCTCGCACCGACGGAATATTTCTCGCCCCGAAGGAAATCTTGACCGTCCTGGAGTTGGTCGTGGCATGTATTATCTTGCACGACTATGCCCCTGACGAACGCGCCAACTTTCCCACCATCGCCGCCTACCTGGACCGTCTGCGGGCGTTTCCGGAGTTGCGCCAGGAGATTCTGAAGACAATCGACGAGGACGGCGAGGTGCGGGATTCGGCGTCACCCAAGTTGAAATCGGTGCGCCTCAGTCTCCTCGATACGCGGAGCAAGATAGTCAGCCGCCTTCAGTCCATTCTTACCGGAAAGGTCAAGCAGGCCGGCTGGCAGGATGATGTCGTCACCATGCGCAACGACCGCTACGTAATCCCGATCCCCTCCGGTCGCTACGATAGCAACTCCGGAATCCTGCATGATCGATCGCAGAGCGGCGCGACGCTGTATATAGAGCCGAAGGAAACGGTCGAGTTGAACAACCGCATCAATCTGCTGATGCAGGAGGAACGGCTTGAAATCGACCGCATTCTTCGCGCGCTCACCAGGGAGATTGGGCAACGGTCCGAGGCCCTCAGGGAGAATACGGTGATTATCGGAGAACTTGATCGCACGCATGCCTGCGCCCAGTTTTCCAATCAGATCAAGGGCCAGCAACCGCAGATCATAAGTGATTCCGCGGTGAAGCTGATCGACGCCCGCCATCCCCTGCTCATCCAGCAATTTCGGGATGCTGAGAAGGTCGTCCCGATGTCAGTCTCACTCGGGGTGGACCACCAGGTGATTCTGGTCACGGGCCCTAACACCGGTGGCAAAACGGTAGCCCTCAAGACGATCGGTTTGTGTGTCTTGATGGCCCGCTCCGGCCTACATGTCCCGGCTGATTCTAAGAGCGAGGTCGGCTTCTTTCGCCATGTTCATGCCGACATTGGCGATGAGCAATCGATCGAGTTGTCCTTGTCGACTTTTTCGTCGCACTTGAGGAATATTCGCCGCGGACTGGAGGCGGCCGCACCCGACTCGCTCCTGCTATTTGACGAAATCGGTGCCGGGACCGACCCTAAAGAAGGTGCGGCGTTGGCCGAAGCGATCATCCTGTACACTGTTGAAAAAGGTGCCCGGATGGTGGCCTCGACTCACTACTCCGCTCTCAAGACAATGGCGATGGACCATCCCGAGATCGAAAACGCATCGCTCGAGTTTGACCGCGAGTCTTTGGCTCCAACCTACAAGCTGCATATCGGCCTACCGGGCTCGTCATACGCCATCGAGATAGCTGGCCGGCTGGGACTGCCTCGCGAGATCTGCGAGTATGCTGCCCGCTTGACTGGCACCGACGAACGCTCCGTTGATGACCTCGTGGTCCAGCTGGAGGCGGATCTCACGCAGCTCAAAGAGGACCGCAAGGAACTGACCGAACGCCTGACCCGAACCAAAGAACTCGAATCACATTACCGCAAGGAATCAGAGCAACTTCGAAAAGATGTGAATGAGCAGAAGGAACGGGCGCTGGCCGATACGGAGGAGTTCGTTCATGACACCCGCCGTCAGGTCGAGAAGCTGGTCGAGGAGATTCGCAATTCGCAAGCTTCACAGGAGTCGCTACGAGCCTTCCACCAGGACTTCTCAAAGCGCCAGAAGGAGCTTTCAAAACGCAAGGGCACCAAAGAGGCGGAGCCCCTCGATCATACTTCGTTCGCTCCCGGCGATGCCGTGCGCGTGATTTCATTTGATCGTCTGGGCGAGATAGAGACGCTTATCGGGAGCAACCGCGCCCGGGTGAAAATAGGTAGTATCACCACGACCGTGGAACTACGCAATCTCAACAAGGTCGAGACCGGCTTGACACCGAAGAAGAAGCAGCATCTCCCCACGTCTGAAGTAGAGAGCCAGATGAGCCCTGAGATCCATCTGCTCGGCATGACCGGCGAGGAAGCGATGGAATCCCTCGAACGCTACATCGACCACGCCGTCGTGAATGGACTCCATCAGGTCTATGTTGTCCATGGCAAAGGGACCGGCGCCCTGCGGCGAATCCTGACCGAGTACTTGCAGAAACATCAGGAAGTCGAATCCCTGCGGCTGGGCAATTGGAATGAAGGTGGTGCGGGCGTTACCGTAGTCAAGCTGAGGAAATAACGTGATTCCGGACGAGACAATAGATCAGGTTCGCGAAGCTACCGACATCGCCCAGGTGATCGGCCAGTACCTGCGTCTCAAAAAACGGGGGAAGAACCACACCGCCCTCTGCCCTTTCCATACCGAGAAGACACCCTCCTTCAACGTCAACAGCGAACGGCAAATTTTCCACTGCTTTGGTTGCGGCAAGGGTGGCAATGTCTTCACGTTCCTGATGGAACACGAGAAGATGACATTCGTAGAAGCGGTACAGCATCTCGCCCAAAGGGCCAATATCCCGATTCGTGAGGATCGCGGGTCCGATCAGCGCCGAGAGCTGTTGGAACGCATCAACTACGCCAATCAGATCGCCATGGAGTACTTTGCCAAGGTTCTTCGCGACCGAAAGTACTCTTCGATCATGAATGACTATCTGATCGGCCGCCGAGGCATCACGGCTGAAACTATCGACGAGTTCCACCTGGGCCTGGCCGGTCCCGATTGGGATGGGTTCATTCGGTACGCCGCGACCAAGGATCTATCCGAAGAGGAACTGCTGCAGGCCGGTCTGGTAATCAAATCGGAGAAGAAGGGTAACTACTTCGACCGCTTCCGACACCGCTTGATGATTCCGATAATCAGCCTCAGCCAGAAGCCAATCGCCTTTGGCGGCCGAACTCTGAAGAAGGGCGAACCGGCCAAATACGTTAATTCGCCCGAGACCCCGTTGTACATCAAGAGCAACGTTCTCTATGGGCTAAACTTCTCTCGCGACCATATTCGCAAGGCCAACACCGCGATAGTGGTGGAAGGATACTTTGATGTCATTTCGCTCTGGCAGGCCGATATCCGCAATGTTGTCGCCTCCTCCGGCACGGCCTTCACCGAACAGCAAGCAAGACTGCTGGCCCGCTTCGCCGATGACGTCTTTCTGTTTTTCGATGCCGACTCTGCGGGACGCACGGCGGCCTTGCGCTCGGTCGATATCCTGTATGACGCTGGCCTGGAAGTGAAAGTCATCGTGGCTCCCGAAGGTGAGGATCCTGATTCGCTGGCCCTCCAGGGTGGGCAGGATCGTATCGAAGAACTCCAGGCCGAGGCGCAGGACTATATCCAGTATCGCCTGCACGACGTCAACAGTCGAAACCTCGGTATTATCGGCAAAGAAAAACTGATCAAGGAGCTAGCCGCCGTGGCCTCACGGATCGGTGATGCCACGCGCCGGGATTTGTTCGTTGCCACCGCAGCCGACGCCCTGGCTGTTGCTCCGAAGTTGTTCAGTCAAAACGTCCAGCCGACCGCGGTAGTACCACTACAGCCCAGCCGTCGACGAAAACATGACAAGCGCGAGACTGAGTTGCTGTCGCGACTGTTCTCGAATCCTACCATCGCGGGCGAGGTTTTTGAGAAAATCGCACCAGATGATTTTGACTCACGGGAACTGGCGCGCCTGTATGCCGCAATGGCCACCCAACATCATCAACATGGCGCGGTGGATGCATCAGCTTTGATAGCCGGCCAGCAGGATGACGATTTCGTCACGTTGATCGTCGCGATTGCCGATGAAGATTGGCCCGCAGACAAAGTTGAGGAAGCTCTGCGAACCAACGTGCGGGAGATTCTCGGAGCGAAGCGAAAACGACTTATCGCCAAACTCACTCGCGAGATGGAGGAGGCAGATAGGGCTGGTGACCAGGACAGGGCTGCCATGCTGGGTCGGGAAATCAAGAACTTAATCCTGGAGAACAGATAGGCGCGCCAAGAACCATGCTGACGCAGTTGATCATAGAGAACCTCGCCCTTGTGGAAAGGGTAGTGCTACACCTTGAACCTGGTATGACGGTTCTCACCGGCGAAACCGGGGCCGGCAAGTCGGTGATTGTCACCGCCCTCGCCCTCGCTCTGGGTTGCCGCGGCGAGCGAGATTTTGTTCGCCACGATTCGGACGGTCTACGGGTCGAGGCACGCTTCACGAGATCTCCCGAATACGCCAGCGAACATGACTCCACTACCGCCGCCACCCCTGACAGTCTCGTCGTCAAACGATCTGTTTCCGCAGCAGGGAAGTCGTCGGTCACGATTGATGAGCAGAAGGCATCGTTGGGTCATCTGCGTTCGATAGCAGATTCCCTGGGAGAGATCCTTGGGCAACACGCCAACCAGCGCTTGATGAATGAGGAGAACCACCTTGGTTTTCTGGATGAATACGCTGGTCTGGAAGACTTGGTTGAAGCCGTGCGAGAGACCTTTCGCGAATGGCAGAAGAGAGCCCACGAGTTGGATCGTATAATAGCCCGCCGTGAACAGATCGAACACGAACGGGAGTTGCTGCTCTTTCAGCGAGCGGAGATCGAAAGGGCTGCGATCGAAGTTGGCGAGGAAGAGAAACTGCGGGCCGAACAGAAAATACTCGATGCGGCTCGGAACCTGATGGCCTCCGCGGCGCTGACCAACGACCTGTTGGATGGCGAGGAATCATCGATTCTCAATCTGGTGCGACTGGCTCAGGTCGAAACTGACCGCATGGCCCGTATTGACCCAGAGTTGAGCCCGCATGCCAATGAACTGCAGGAAATCCAGATCCGGCTGGAGGAATTCCGCCGGGCTATCGAGCAGTATGGCTCGCGCATAGTAGATGATCCGGCCCGGGTTGAACAGATCAACCTTCGGCTCGACGAGATCTACAATCTCAAGAAGAAGTACGGTGGTTCGGAAGAAGCGGTTCTCTCCACGCTGCAGATCATAGTGGGCAAGCTAGCCAAGAATCCTGATACATCCGCTCTGATCGCCGAGCTCCAAAACGAGCTCGAGAAGGCGCGCGCAGCCTATACTAAGCAGGCCCTCGATCTGTCGAAGAAAAGGCGCCTGGCGGCTGCCCAGCTAGAGCGCAAGGTCGTGGGGGAGTTGGCCGATCTCGCCATCGACGCCGCCCGATTCGAATTTGAGTTTCAAGACGAAGACGATCCGCAAGGGGTTGTAGTCAATGGCCGGGCTGTCAGGCCAGGCGAAACTGGACTGGAGCAGGCGATAATAATGTTTTCGGCCAATCCCGGCGAGCCACTTCGATCATTGGTGAAGACTGCCTCGGGCGGCGAGATTTCTCGCGTATTATTGGCCCTCAAGGCGGCCGGACTCGGTTCCGCCGGATCCTCTCCCCTGCTGGTTTTTGACGAGGTCGACGCCGGCATCGGTGGCCGTACCGCCGATCAAGTGGCGGCAAAGCTCAAGCAACTGGCTAGAACCTCTCAGCTTATCGTGGTGACTCATCTCCACCAGATTGCCCGCCAGGCCGACCATCACTTCGCCATTCGAAAACAGACGAGCCAGGAACAGCGTCAAACAATCAGTATTGAGCACCTCAAGGGGAAGCCACTCGCGGTCGAACTGGACCGAATGGTGGGTCTGCCACAGGAAGCCGAGTAGCTCCTAAGAGGCTGGACCACAGACTTTTATCATGGCTGAAACAAAGTTGTGTAAATCCGTGAATATCTCGTCCTTGGAGTCGTATGTCTTCTGAAAGGAAAGACACCGAGATGAAAACCGATGCAGCCTTGGTGATGGATATCAAGAGCGGAAACAAGGGCGCGTTAGCCGAACTAGTGGAACGCCACAAGCGTTCGGCGTTTCGCATTGCCCTCGGGCTGGTGGGCAACCGGGATGATGCTTTCGACATTTCCCAGGAAGCCTTCCTGCGCGTGCATCGGTCGGCCCGGACTTATGACTCGAATCAACCTTTCGCCCCCTGGTTCTATACCATCATCACCAACTTGTGCCGAACCTGGCTTCGTCGCCGATCCCGAACCGAGCACAAGATGATCGATGTCGACGATGTGTCATACCTACTGGTGGACAAGAGTAATCCGGAAGACGATGTCATCCGAAAAGAAACTGTGAAACGGTTGCGCGAGGCTCTATCTCAACTGAGCTTTGGCGATCGCGAGATCATAACCCTGCAACATTTCCGTGGGATGTCGTACGATGAGATCGCCTCTCTTCTGGACGTCCCCAAAGGTACCGTCATGTCGCGGCTTTACTATGCACGGAAGAAACTGGCGACGCTGATGAGGCAAAGCGATGGATAATCGTATGCGAGAATTGCTGGCCGGCTACGTCGACGGTGAGCTATCTGACGAACAGCGTGCTCGGTTCGACACAGAGTTGGCCACCAACCCTGAATTACGCGCCGAACTGGAAGAATTCCGGAAACTGAAGGAGGTCACCGGTATGGTCAAATATGCCGACCTGCCCGACGAGGTTTGGGACAGCTATTGGGAATCACTATACCGCAAGACCGAGCGAGGCTTGGGGTGGATCTTCCTTTCGATCGGGGCAATCGTGCTTCTCGGGTTTGGCCTGTTCGAGCTCTTATGCGGCCTCTACACCAATCCAGAAGTGCCGCTTTGGGCGAAATTTGGAGTCACGGCCGTGGGTGGCGGGTTGGCCTTTTTGCTTGTGTCCTATGGCCGCGAGAGGTTGTTTGCCTATCATCGGGATCGTTACAGTGAGGTCAAGAAATGATCATAGCCACCAGTAGTAATATTGCCGGGAAGAAAATCAAGAAGACAATCGGCTTAGTCAAAGGCAATACTATCCGCGCCAGACATCTGGGTCGCGATATCGGTGCCATGTTTCGAAACCTGGTGGGCGGCGAAGTCACGGAGTACACCAAGCTCATGGCAGAAGCCCGGGAGCAATCACTTGATCGTATGATCGACGATGCGGTGCGCCAAGGGGCCGACGCGGTGCTCGATGTCAGGTTTTCCACCGCTGGCGTCATGCAGGGTTGCGCCGAGCTGCTGGCTTTTGGTACGGCCGTAACGCTGGAGGATGAATAAGGTCCGTAAGTACGAAACCCGGATTCCCGGCCGCACCTGCGCCAACAATCCGATACCGGAACAGCCTTTGACAGAGCATTGTGACCGTCTATGTTGGCTGAAGTCAGGTTGGGAGCCGGCTCTCGTTCTGTTCAAGGTAGGATGATAACTTGTATGCATATCAGTGTGAAGGTCCTCAGGCTATATGGTTTGCTTGCTCGCGGCGGCTTGATTGTCGTCACCATCTTCGTATGCTCTACGTCCTCGAGTTTGGGTTCAGATTCAGCGTTTGACTGGGGATGGCAACCAGAGCATCATCCGGGTATCGACTCGCTTGAGAGCTATTTCGAGTTAGCCACGGATGCCGATTGTTCCGCGCCGATGGTGTGCGGTCTAATCAGCACGTACCGCAAGAGCATATCTCCAAGGCAGGGACCAAGGTGCGCGTGTATTCCCAGTTGCTCAGCCTTCACCTTGTTCGCCATGGCGAAGTACGGCTTCTGGAGAGGACTGCTGATGGGAGTTGACAGGATGTACTTACGAGAAAACCGGGACATGGTGCTTGAATACCACTACGTATCGGTGTTTGATTCGAAAGGAGTCGCGAAGATCTATGATCCACCGGAAGCAAACGACATATTTGGGGAGTTCGATTGGCGGATTCTTCATCCTCGCTTTGATCTGCTCC
>CAZHDS010000128.1:0-9730 GCA_964531495.1 uncultured Ignavibacteriales bacterium | reverse complement strand
CGGGGCTCGGGCGCGCTCTGGCGGAGTTCCAGGCCAAAAGCCAATTCTAGTGAAACTCACCTACCACCACATCGGCGTTCCGACCACGATCCCGCGACCCGGCGAGGTCTACCTCGAACGATTCAAGATGCATGTTGTCGCCTTCGACACCAACCCGTTCGGGATCGAGTGGCTGCGCTTCGAACCCGATTGCGCCCTCCCCGAACTGGTTCAAACCGTGCCCCACGTCGCGTTCACGGTCGACGATCTGGCCGACACGACTGGATATGGCGGCGATGACTGGGGCGGAATCGATTTGGTGCGCCAGAAATGGGTCTCGAAACACCAGGTCGGCTGGAATCCACGTCTGGATTGGAGTCACGACCGGGGTAGCACGACGATTGGTGGATCGCTTTACTATTTCGAATCCACCCATTGGGGACAAGTAGTCTGGGCTGAAAATGTCACCAGCAGCGTCGATCCGCAGCACAAGTATTACGAGTACTATGGCAAAAAGTACCATATGTCACTCTTTGCCGACGAGCAGTACGACCTAAACGACCGGTGGTTGTTCTCGGGCAGCCTGCAACTGAAGTACTTGCGCTATTCGTTTGATCAGCTGGCGATTGGGGCCTTTTCCGATCCGGCCCAGTTTGATCTCGATTGGCTATTTCTGTCGCCGAGGGCAGGACTGACTTATCACGCCGATGAGAGGACCGACCTGTTCGCCAGTTTTGCGATATCTTCGCGCGAACCAGCCGACGCTGTGATCTATGATGCCAATGATCAAGCTGCTGAACCGGCGGTAGACAATAACGAGCTCTTGGTCGACGCCGAACGGGTTTACGATATCGAGCTGGGGGCCAATCGCCGGTTTGAGCGGGGATCGCTTGGACTCAATCTCTATTGGATGGAATTCCGCAATGAATTGGTGCCCAGCGGTGGCATTGATGATGACGGCAAGTCGATTCTCGGCAATGCTGATCGTTCGGTTCATGCCGGCGTTGAACTCAACGGTAGCTATGACTTTGGTGATCACATCACCTTCTCAGGCAACTTCGCCTACAGTTACAATCGTCTTAAGGCCTTCATCCTCCATTCTGATTCCGACTGGGATGGTATCGTCGACACCAGCTTTGATTTCTCCGGTAATACCATCGCCGGTTTTCCAGAGTATCTTGGAAACTTGATATGGGATGCGCGTTTCGATCCCGTAAGGGCTGTCCTTCGTTTGCGTATGGTAGGCCGCCAGCATGTCGACAACAGCGGTACCGACAACACGTCGATTGATCCCTTCATGGTCGCGGCTCTGGCGCTGTCATCCAGCCTTGGCAATGTTGGTGATCTGGGGCTTATGACAGTGCAATTGCGTGTGGACAATCTCTTCAACAAGAAGTACGAGGCTACCGGCTACAACTGGAGCGCTCCCTATGCGTGGAGCGAGGCAGAGTACATACCGGGCGCTGAACGAAATTTCTATCTGCAGCTCAAATGGGAATTCGAATAGGGCCAAATGCACGTCGTTGACCACATCATAATTGGCCTGTATCTGGCTCTGCTACTGTGGCTCGGTTTGTCACGTCGCTTGCGACCGGGCAGTTCGGCCAGTGAGCTCATAATCGGCGGACGGATGCTTACCCTGCCAGCCTTCGTAGCCTCGCTGGTATCGACCTGGTACGGGGGCATCCTGGGGGTGGGCGAGTATAGCTATCAGTTTGGCTTGTCCAACTGGTTGGTCTTTGGCGTACCTTACTATCTGGCCGCTTTTCTGTTTGCCATGTTCCTGGCCAAAAAAGCACGCGAGTCGGAGATACTCACTATCCCGGAACGGCTCGCGGTCACCTACGACCAACGGACGGCGACGGCCGGCAGTGTTATCATCTACCTCATGACGGTACCAGCGGCGTACATCCTGATGCTGGGTGTTTTGGGAGAGCAACTTTTCGGCTGGCCGTTGTGGCTCGGTATACTTGCCGGGACGACATTTTCGATCGGGTATGTCTTTCTGGGCGGCTTTCGGTCGGTTGTCAGAACCGACTTGATGCAGTTCGTCTTGATGTTCTCGGGCTTCATGATTCTGCTAACTTACCTCGCCATCAACTACGGCGGCTATGATTTCATTGCCGCCTCGGTCCCGGCCGATCATCTCACCTGGCACGGTGGCAACTCTGGCTGGTACATCGCGGTCTGGTATGTGATCGCCCTGGCCACGATGATTGAGCCGACCTTTCACCAGCGCTGCTACGCCGCCCAAAGTCCAAAGGTGGCCCGAAATGGAATCCTGATCTCGATTGGCTGCTGGGCGTTTTTTGATTTCATGACCACCTCGTGCGGGCTTTACGCGAGGGCTCTGCTCCCATCGTTGGAAAATCCGGTCGCGGCCTTTCCGGCTCTGGCTCGGCAGGTTCTCCCGGTTGGTCTGATGGGTCTGTTCGCGCTGTCGTTGTTGGCGACGGTGATGTCTACGGTTGATTCTTACTCGCACGTGGCAGCGACTACCTTTGGCCATGACATTATGCCCCGACTCAAACGCTCGGCAGCGGCCCACGTCACACGCTGGTCACGGATCGGCTTGCTCGTCTCGTCCGTCCTGGCGGTGGTGCTGGCCCTTTTCTTTCAGTCAGTGATCGACATTTGGCACGCCTTTGGATCAATAGGTACGCCGGCTCTGCTGATACCTGTCTTCACTTCCTTTGTGGGCCGACGACGTCTGCCACCACGGGTGGCGTTGCTGTCGATCATAACGAGTGGGGGATCGGCTGCCATCTGGTACTGCTCCCAGTGGTGGACTGGTGATGGAAGTTACTGGCTGCGAGTCGACCCCTGGTTCGCAAATGGAGTCGAACCGATATTCCCCGGTCTGCTGCTATCGATAGTCCTCTTCATTGTCTTTTCCCGAAGGACCTAGTTGATTCTCCGCCAGCAAAGCAACGAAGGTCTTGCTCAATCGATGAAAGAGACCTATATTGGCGCCCTATGAGTGACTCAATCAGAATGTCCAAAGATGGCGCTGCCAAATTGGAAAAAGAGCTGAGACGGCTCAAGTTTACCGAGCGCCCAGCCATATGCGCCGAGATTGATCGGGCTCGCCAACTGGGCGATCTCTCGGAGAATGCTGAGTACCACGCCGCCAAAGAGACCCAGGGCCACCTTGAGCGCAAAATCGCCGAGCTCCAGGATAAACTCTCGCGGGTGCAGATTATCGATACCGATGCTATCCCTAGCGACAAAGTCTACCTGTACGCCAAAGTGCTCGTCAAAGATCACCGCTACGACGAAGAGATCGAGTACACGATTGTGCCGCCCGACGAGGCCGATGTCGACAATGACATCATTTCAATCGAATCACCGGTTGCGTCGGCTATGCTCGGCAAGGCCGAGGGTGATATCGTCGAGATCCAGGTCCCAGCCGGTACTCTGAAATACGAGATTCTCAAAATCTCCCGTTGAATCGAGATCATCCACACTGGTAGAGAAGGGCTCGGATAGCTCCGATCCTTTTTTGTTATTCGGAGCTATTTGGTGTTGTTGCGTATTATTGGGCAGTTTGCGGTCAGCACATTCAACAGCAAGCTGTGAGACACTGTCCACACCCAGCGTGGTAGTTCAAACAACTCCGTTCGCGGTCTCACTGGTAGGGTGGGTCCGTCTTCGGACCAGCCATCTCTCTTATCTGGAAACTAGTCAGACCCCACGCGAGGACGCGCTTGTTGAAGAAGCCTCACGTGTCTATCAAGTCCCTTCGACTCCGCTCAGCCTGACTTGAAAGACAGTGGCTTACAGTGGGTCATGGTGAGCGGAGTCGAACCATGCTCCGGCTGTCAGACCTTCTTCAACAAGCTCAGAGGGTGGCCACCAATCATGTCTGTCCCCACAGCAATCGGCAGCAGACCATCTCGTGTTCCTGGAAGGCTAGCTCGGATCGGTCCTAAGGAGAAGATCACACCAGGTGTGTGCCCGCTGTGTGTGGGCGCGGTTCTACAAGAGTCATGATATCGTCGACCAGAATCGGTTCGACGGCATAGAATCCGTGGCCATACTTGCAGCCCGACTGCTGTCCGAATGAACGGGCATAAGCGGCAATCGATTCGATGTAATCACGGCTCTTGTCGGGATTGAGAAACTGCGATTCATGCGCCCTGAGAGCATCCAGCCAGCGCTCGAATTGAGGGGTGATATTGACTACGAAGTTCGGCGTCACCCCCGGAGGCAGAAAATAATGGAAGATCCGGCTGACTAGATGCGGTTCGCCCGTGAGCTCCGCCTTGCGCAGGGCGGCTAGATTGGCCGCGTTGATAGCAATTACTCCCGAAGCAACGTGATCAGGGTGCGACTGTCGCCGACCGTGCCCAACATGGGGATAAGGTGCCAGGACAATCTGGGGCCGGGTATCGCGGATGACTTGGGCCAAAGCAAGACGTTTGTCGTAACTGTCCTCCAGCTTGGTATCACCCCAGTCGAAGACTTTGACAATATCCGCCTGCAGGACCCTGGCCGCTGCGTGCAGTTCTTTGGAGCGTATTTCAGCCGTCCCGCCGGTACCCATCTCACCCTGGGTGAGGATGACAACGCCGCAGCGGTAGCCGCTTTCGTTGAGTCCTATCAGGACCCCGCCGGTGCCAACTTCGACATCGTCCGGATGAGCTCCTACCGATAGCAGATCGTAGGTTTGTGTTTCCATACCTTAACAAAAAAGACCCGGAGGAAATAGTTCCTCCGGGTCGTAACTTGCTGAAAAAGACTACTTGTTGAAGCTCTCCGAATGGAACTTCAGTATGTCGCGCAGTAGATCGTACATGTACTGATTGCCGGTCGCCGGACGACCTTCGTAGCCTTCATACTCATGCACCGTGACAATGTCTTGTCCCAGCGTAGCAGCCCACGAAGTAGTCATGTCATGATAGCCCCACTTGGCTTCCGTGCTGGTGGCCATCCAGACGTCGGTATTCATGAGCTCGGAACCGGTGTACAGGTTTTCCAGATTCTCCTCCATCCAGATATCCCAGATCGGAAAATAGGGGATACTGTCAGGGCCGAACGGAAGGTGGAAATCGAAGTCATGGGCGTCTTGAGTGATCAGGCTATCGATCAGCGTTGTAGAATCGGCTAAGATATGATAGATCGAACCACGAAGAAGTGAGTCAAGATGGATCACTCGCTGCTCCGTCAAGTCGCTGGGCAGCTGACGGATCTCAATACTGATCAAGCTGTCCAAATCCTGGTCGTGGGGTGTAAAAGCCAGCCCACCACCACAGAAGAAACGTGAAATTGGATGGCTCGAGGAGCTGTCGAACGCAGAGCGCATATTGGCCGCAGTCAGATAGGGCTGTTCCACAAAGACCGAGTCCATGAGATCAATAAGTCCGCTGGAGCCATCGGCGCCATCAAAATCGAGTGGACCATCAACGGCCGAGACCGAACCCCATTGGCCGGGGCTGAGCAGGGCAGCTCGGAAGGCACCATAAGCGCCCATGCCGATACCACCGATGCCGCGCTTGGACGGCTCATCTAAGATCTTACCTGAAAGACGACCAATCAGGTGAGGCAATAATGAGTCGGCAAAAATGTTGTCGTACCTGCCACCGGGAAACTGGTCACCCGCATAGAAGAAGCCACCGAAGACCGAAATTGCTTCAGGCGGTATCGTCACGATCACCATGGGCTCTATCTCGCCATCGGCAATCATTTGACTGGCCAATTCGCCCAAACCGTGATGGACATAGAAGAACTCGTCCTCACCCTCTGGAGCTAGTAGCACCAGGAGAGGCATCGGATGGTCCATATTGTCTTGGGAGATCTCGGGGATAAAATGCTGGTAGAAGGCAAGGCCGTTGCTGTTCTTGACTTGCAATTGCAGATCTTCAAAGACGTGGTTTTGATGGGTAAAAGTGCCCAGGTCCATCTTCGTCTCGTTAGGCTCGACAGCACGGTCGGAGCAACCTATGATGAGCATCACACTAAGGGTCAACATGACCGATGTTAGAATCTTGTATTTCATCGTCAGAGCTCTCCTTAGAACCGATAGTTGAACGACAGCGAGGTGCTGTATGTGGCCGCCTTGAAGTCACCGGCGAAAGTATCAATAGTGCCATTGTTATCGACATCCACCATGGCCACATCATTGGCATCGGGATGGCCGACATAGCTCGTCACCAGACCGATATCCCACTGCTGTATATGAACGATTAGTCCGCCACTCAATCCGTACTTGGTCCCTAGGTCCATAAACAGCGGAGAAAACTGCTCGTTGTCGGCGGATGGGGATTGATCCATCGAACCGCCGCCCAGCAAAGTCAGGCCGTCGGAATAGGCATACTTCAGACCCAAAGCGACCTTCGCAGCGTTCTTCCAATCGACTGGCTGAGCCAAATCGGATGTGAAGTAGTTGTACACGATGGCATTGTCAAGAGTCCTATTGAATTGCGGGAACACAGACAGATCGTGGTTGCTGTACTCAAAGCTATAACCTTCAAACTGCGACCACAACGTGTACTCGGCATCGAGGGAAACCAGAAGTTTCTCACTTAGCTGGAAAGCCAGCCCGGCCCCAAAGCTGGCCGGAAGGTTCAACTCCGCTTCAAAGTCAGCTGAGTCGATCACTACCGTACCGCTCTTCAGCAGGGCCTCAACGCCACCTGGATCGTCACCATCGTAATCGGTCTTGTGAATCCTCGGGAGATAGTATTCCACTACGGAACTTCCCGAGGCTGTAATAGTCATGGGATAGAAGAAGGTCGCTCCCAAGCTGAGCTTCTCCGAGGCTTTGAACATCAAGCCACCGCGAAAGCCCAATCCGTAGCCGTAACCATCGTCCTTGCCCCAGAGCACGACCTGATCAAAAGGACGATCAGCGCCATCCCACGTGGGGTCAATAGCGAGGTAAGGATTGGGTCGAAAGTAGAGGCTGCTGTGGTAGAGATCAGCTCTCAAGAGAGCTACGCCCAGACCGAGTGACAGCTTATCCTCAACAAACTCGCGAGCCATTGTCAGCTGGAAAGCCACTACATCAAAGTTGTTCCGATACTGGTCGCTCGGAGGACGCAGCGAGTCGTTGTACGACGGCAGCTGGTCATACAGGGTCCAGCGGACATTGTAGTCGAAAGGCTGATAGGCCGAGAGGCCAAAGACGCTCTCACCCCACACCGGCAGGCGCAGAATGAATCCGGCCGACGGTAGTGAGAGAATCTCGTAGTCGTTGTATCCGGCGACATCGTTCATCATGCCGGACTCGTAGGCACCGCCCCAGCGGTAATCCGGGATGATCTCGTTGCGGAAATGCACAAACGACAGGTTGCCGCCCAGTTGATTGTCGTAAACATTGGCATATCCTGCTGGATTGTAGAATGCGGCGGTCCAGTCATCGGCCACAGCCCGAAAAGCGCCGCCCATTCCCGTTCCACGAGAGCCCATACCCAGGCCATCCAGGCCACCTGCAAGGACTCCACCCGTCAGCAATGCCAGAGCGATCAGCACTATGGCCGAAACTCTAACTAATCCCATTTGACTCTCCAAAAATATTGACCAGATTCATTACCTTCGCACACACCTATCTTCTGTTGCCACTCGATTGCCTCAAGGCGTTTCGGCGGACTTGAGACCTCGGGGAAAACCCATGCCTCTACACGGTTTCCCCCGGAAAACTGATCGATCAAGGTACAATAACCCCTGCTGATTGTCAAGCGCCGCACAGGCTATTTTTCTTTCATTGTCGAGACCTAGTGACAGCCTGGCGGAACTCGGTTCATACTCTACTGGGGGGACGGGCGAGAGCGCTTATCTGTTGAGTGAAGTTTGCCACGCAGAATCGTTCCTGGCTCCAGTTGCACCACTCGAATGCGATCGGTCCGGGTTGTGGCTGATACCCGACGATGGGAAATTTTCTCCGACCGGGGCGGAAAGGGATGTCCGTCTCCACGTCTCTGGCCGCCCGCCAAGGCAACCAATCGCATTGTTATTATACGTAATGACAACGACTTGCGACAAGATGAGCGCGCTCGGCACCTGCCTTGCATAAGCCCTGATTGTCTTCTCGCGCGACATGGAAGCGGCGGGACAGACAAAACGGAAGGACAAGGAAGGAAAACATGTCAAAACGAATCTACCTCACCCTGGTGCTGGTCATTGTGCTGGTGTCGCTGAGTTGGTTTAAGGTCGCTTTGGCTCAGGATCTGAGTCAGTTGACCCCACAACAGCGCGCCCTCATAGCCCAACGAACCAGTCCAAAAGCGATGACGACGGCGGAGTCCGCGTCCTATCGCACCCCCGACATTTATGGCGGCTCGACCGAGGAGGAATGCTGTCCCCTTAATCATTCCCAAACAACGCCAGTCCTGGTGCATCCGGACTCGGTGCAGGTGAAGGTTTCATCGGCCGATTCCGCTATGTGTGAAATCACCGACGATTGCCCGCCATCGTTTGAGGAATTACGACCCTTTGGAGCGGAGTTTTTCGACGATCAGCCGCTTGAAGAGTCGCCAGTGGACATTACCACCGCTTCGGACTATGTCCTCGGACCCGGTGATGACGTAATCATATACCTGTGGGGTCGAGTTGAGAAGCAGTATCAGCTGACCGTCGATCGCGAGGGTAAATTGTTCATTCCCACGGTCGGCGAAATGCCAGTGTGGGGCCTTACTCTGAAACAGTTCCGCGAAGAAGCTCGGCATCAGTTTAGCAAGGCCTACTCTGAATTTGATCTGACTTGTTCCCTGGGCAAGATCCGCTCTATAAGAATCTACGTCACGGGCGAGGTGGTCAATCCTGGTGCCTACACCGTTTCCTCACTGACCTCATTGTTCAACGCGCTGAGCCGGGCTGGTGGTCCTAACGACCGAGGCTCGATGCGCAATATCAAGCTGATGCGAAGAGGCGAGTGTCAGGCACAGGTGGACCTCTACCAACTTCTGCTAAAAGGTGACAACTCGACCGACGCGCGCCTGGAATCAGGTGATGTCGTCTTTGTTCCGGTAGCTGCCCGACAGGTCGCTATCCGCGGTGAAGTAAAACGCTCCGCAATCTACGAATTGATCGCTGATGAAACAGCCGACGATATTCTCGCGCTGGCCGGTGGTGCCACCGCCCAAGCTTATCTCAAACGCGTCATGTTGGAACGGGTCGCCGATCTCGGCGAATGGGAAGTCATCGACCTTGACCTGAGCAAGCAATCAACCGCCCCTGAAGAGGTCGCTGTGAAAGATGGCGATCAGCTGACGGTTTACTCGATCTACGATGTTCGTCAGAACCTCGTAGGCGTCTTCGGTCATGTAAAACACCCGGGTTACTATGAGCGCAACGATAGCATCCGCGTGTCCGATGTGCTTCGAGAAGCCCAACTCCAGAGCTACGGTGTCTACTACGAACGGGCCGACCTCTTCCGTCGTCATCCCGATTTCCGCTCGGAGATTATTCCTCTCGACCTGAATCGAATCAAAGATGGCGACCAATTAGCCGACCTGCTGCTAAGTGACCGCGATTCGATCCACATATACTCGCTGGACTCGGTCTATTGGGATCGGCGCGTGTACATCGAAGGGGCTGTCCGCAAACCGGGCTGGTACCCTCTCTATGACGGTATGACCGCCGCTGACCTGGTCTTTCTGGCTGGTTCATTCCGGCGCGATGCCAGTCGCCACCAAATAGAATTGGCCGGTATTGACAACCAGGGTGAGGTTTCCCTGGCTTACTTGCCGAGTACCACGGAGACGTTGAGCCTAGTGCCGCTCGCCGAAAACGACCATTTGTTTGTCCGCAC
>CAZHDS010000127.1:0-9815 GCA_964531495.1 uncultured Ignavibacteriales bacterium | reverse complement strand
GTCTTTCTCCTGCGGAAGACCCACATTCGACATAGTTCGAGAATGGAGCCGAGGATCATGCTCCTCGGCTTTTCGTATGCGTTTGAATTGTGTCGGTTACTCCCCGCCGATGAGGGGGCGGTTGTTAGTCATGGCTTCGGGATCGAGCACGCGATCAAGTTCAGCCTTGGTCAGCAGGGAACGTTCCAAAACCAATTCATAAACGCCTCGGTCCTGCTCCAGTGCCTCGCGGGCCAGCACGGTACAAGTTTCGTAACCAAGGATCGGATTGAGGGCCGTGATGATGCTGATACTCTTGCGGACCATGCGTCGACAGTTGCGCTCATTGGCCGTGATTCCTTCGATACAACGTTGCTTGAGCGTCGCCATGCCGTTCTTGAGCATTTCGATTGACTCAAAAATCGACTGGGCCATGACTGGCTCCATGACGTTGAGTTCCAGCTGTCCGGCCTCGGCAGCCATAGTGACGGTGAGGTCATTGCCGATCACCTTGAATGCGATCTGGTTGACAACTTCCGGAATGACCGGGTTGACCTTGCCCGGCATGATCGACGAGCCGGGTTGCATGGCGGGGAGGTTGATTTCGTTGATACCGGCCCGCGGACCTGACGACAGCAGACGCAGGTCGTTGCAGATTTTGGAGAGCTTGACCGCCAGGCGCTTGATGGCTGATGAGTACATCACAAAAGCACCGGTGTCCTGAGTCGCCTCGACGAGGTTCTTGGCCAGTGTGACATCAAGACGAGTTATGCGGCGCAGGTGCTCGATTACCTTCGCGGAGTACTTGGGATCGGCGTTGATGCCGGTGCCGATGGCGGTGCCGCCCATGTTGACTTCGAGGAACAGCTCGGCGTTTTGCTCAAGACGACGGATTTCTTCGGAGAGAGTCACGCCCCATGATTCAAATTCCTGTCCGAGTGTCATTGGGACGGCATCCTGAAGCTGGGTCCGCCCCATCTTGACAATCTTGGCAAATTCGGCCGCCTTGACTTGGAACGACTCGGCTAACGAAGCAAGAACCTCAACCAGTTCACGGTTGGAATATATGAAGGCGATTTTGAGCGCAGTCGGATAAGCATCGTTGGTCGATTGTGACATGTTCACGTGCGAGAGCGGATGGCAATAACGATAGGTGCCGCGTTCGTAGCCCATGATCTCCAGGGCGCAGTTGGCGATCACTTCGTTGGCATTCATATTCGTCGAAGTACCAGCACCACCTTGAATCATGTCTACGACGAACTGGGAATGGTGCTTGCCATTGATGATTTCCTCGCAGGCTTGTTCGATCGGCTCGGCGATATTCTCCGGTAGCAAGCCGAGTTCGCGGTTGGCTCGGGCCGCCGCCAGCTTGACCATGGCCAAAGAACGGATCAGCCAGGGGAACTGGTAGAGCGCTATTCCCGAGATTGGAAAGTTCTCCATGGCCCGCAGGGTCTGAATGCCGAAGTAGTTTTCGTGCGGCACTTCGCGGGTTCCCAGCAAGTCCTTTTCAACCCGGACCCGACCCGACGCATACTGGGCGGCAACTCCAACCGCTCGGGTAGCCGCCCGGCCAATACGCCCCGAAATAACTTTGGCAACGGCCACCGTGAGTTTCATGCCGACGGCAGGGTACTGGTCGCTTATCTCGCGGAAGTCTTTGCGTCTTAGCAAGAGTACTGTCGTCTTGAGGGTTGCTCGAGCCGACGTGGAGTGCGGGTTGTCGTCGAGGAGCGCCCCCTCGCTGAGAAAATCAGTTTGGCCGAAAAACGTCAGGCGTTTCTCCTGTCCCAGCGGACTGATCTTGACCAATTCGACTTCCCCTTTGACGATGATGTACATGCCAACGCGCGGGCTGTTGTCCTCAAAGAGGTACTCGCTGGAATCGAACTCGACGATGTCGATTCGTTTCGCAAAGAGCATCAGTTCGGACTCGTCAAGGGTGGAGAAGAGCTCGACTTGCTTCAGGAAATCGGTGATTTGGGCCAGATCCACGGTTGCTCCTTGTGAGTGTTACTGTCAGGCGTCGCAATATATGGGACTCGTGCGATTTAGCAACTATTCTTGGGAGGTGCACTAGCGGCCGATGTCCGCTACATCACGACCGCGAGCTTGCCGATCTGAGTGGCACCCGAGGCGCTCTCGACCGACCAGTAGTACAGCCCGCTCACCACTAACTGAGTGTTGCGGGTGATGAGATCCCAGGAGTCGTGGGCTCCACTGTCGTGATCGATTAGCCGCACGAGGTCACCATCAAGAGTGTAAATTCGGATCGTGCATCGCCCTGGGAGATTGGCAAAATGAACCAGCCGGGTGCGGTTGGGCGGGCGGTCAGGTTCGGTACGACCCTCGAAACCGGACTCGCGGTAGTCAGCGTCGAGTCGGTACGGGTTGGGGTAGACAAACACTTTGAGGTTGTCCCGAGCGACGGCTTCCTCGGATGACAGTGCGTAAACGGTCTGAGCGCCGTTGGTCACCGATGTTTCCAGCGAGGCCAGACCAGACTCCGGCGAACCATAATCGAAGGCGGTGACATTGACGGAGTAGGAAACGCTGGGCAGCAAGTCACTCAACACGAACTCATATTCGAAGTACTTGAATCGACCTTTATCCGTCAACTCGGAAGGGTCAGCTCGTTCCAGATCAAGCGAACTCGGATATGGCTGGTTGGGGTAGAGCTTCTTAATGGGCGTGTCGATCCCGGGCCGATAAGCATTGTAGCCCCGCGGTTCAAAATAGAAGACCGAGTCGGGAAAATCAGGATGAATATAGGGAGCCTGAGAGCTGTAGCGCTGGGGATCGAAATCGTCATCCTGGCAGGGATCATCCCCGCTGCCGTACAGACAGCGCAGGTCTTCGAGTACGAATGGCGCCTCATGAAGTTCGAACGCCGGAAGGGGACGATGATTCGGATTGAGGACGAGCTTGTTGAAGTTCTCAATGTCGTACGATGCTACCAGGCTGTAGCTGCCTTCGCGTGTATCGCGGCCCATGTAGATGTTGTAGCCTTCGAAGTCCACCTGTCGAGAGAAGACATCGCGCGTCGTTTCTGACAGCAAGCCGTTGAAGAGGATCCGCAGCTGTCCGACCGTCGGCTCCACTTCGAATACCGGGGCCGGAGGCGGGGCGGCGCCACGGAAGTCAGGCACACCATCCCCCTTGGTCCAGCAGGTATCAATACCGCCGTAGGTGACTATCGCGATAGTAGTATCATGGCCGTCGATGTTCGTATCGAGCATCGTGATTGTCGAGTCGACGGCGCAGGTGGTGAATTCACCAGGGTAGCCATCGCCATCAGTATCAACGCCCGGATTATCGTAAACCCACGCGGACCAACGGGAGTTGAGGGCGAGATCGGAAAAATCCAAATTCCTCAAGTAGGTGTCGGGGTCATCAGGCAGGTTGGCATTGTTGCCCAGGACGCGATGAACCGAATCACCGGCGATATAGGCAAACGAAATCGGCAGCGTCTGGCCGGGTCGAATCTCAAACGGACCGAATGACAGCAGATATCGCGTATCGTACCCGACGGCAAAAGTGTCGGCCAGGTTCTGATTGGGGTACATCCAGAGAGAGTCAAGCGGGTCGATAGTGCCGGTGCGAACCTGATCGTAGTCAAACTCGCGGTTGCGCATAACATAGTACTTGTTGCGGTCCCCCTCGGGCGTTCCCAGTCCGCCCGTGCGAAAGTCACGATAGTCTTCTTTGAGTCGACCGACGCCCGATTTTTCGCGCGGGGCAAAATCCAAAGCCGGAATACCATTGCCGATCCACCAGTTGAAACTGACATCAAGGCTCTCGGACGGGGTGCGCACGATGCGAGTAGCCGTCAGGGCCGGGGTCGGGTGGACGCGGCCGTCGGGGTAGTGTAGCTCGTAGTCGCCGTCATCGTCCGCCGCGAAGGCTGTGAAGACGGTGTCCTGCCACTCACAACTGCCGCAGGAGTCGGGGAAGCTCAAGAGGAATCCGGAGTGATCATCGGTGAAACCCTGCCCGTCGCCCAGGCAGTCGTAGCAAACCATGCAGTCGACATAGATAGCCATATAGACTTCTTGCAGCGTGCGGGAGCCGATGTTCTTGATCTGGTAGTCGAACAGGACAAAATCCTCGGCGTATTCGTACGACCAGGCATACGAGGCCTGCGTGATTTCGATATTCAATGGTATGTGAACCCGTCCGAAAAAATCATCCGGCACACCAGTGGTGAGGGTGTCGGTGTAGATCGCGATATAGTCTTCTTCGGACACAGCCAGGTTGTGTTCGGGGTCATCGTAGTCATTGAGCGAGCGATGGATCATCTCGCCGAACGGGGCGGCGTCCGGGAACATCTCGTAAGCCTGCTGCCATCCATCGGCACCGACCGAAACCAGTGTATCACGGCCGACAATGGCGCCGATCCAGAAAGCTCCGCCGAATAGGTACGATATGTCGGATCCCTTGGGATACTCGCAGGAATGCGAGATAGCCTCGCCGGTGAACCAGTCGTATGTGCCGCCGGGGTGATACTCGCGGCCGAAAGTGCCGTTGTTGGCGACGGCGAGCTTGATCCGACCGACATGGTGGGTGGCCAGACAATGCACCGGAGCGCCGGCGGCGGCCAGACTGGGCCGATGATCGAGCTTCTCTATTGCCTCGGGGATCATTTGAGCCTGAACTGCTGCGGGAAGCAGTAGGAGCAGGGTCAGGGCGATTTGAATCGATGATCGCATAGGTTTTTGGACGCGCACCGTATCTCTGGTTTTGGTCACAACCTCCAAGATGCGATATTGACGGCTTATAATCAAGGGTGATCAATGGGAAGTAGGGCTGGCCGGGTGGTTGCGGACACACGGCATGTGTGTCGGGTTTCTCGGAGAAGCGACTCGGAACCCGACCTACATCTGTCCAGTCCGAATTGATCCGAGTGAGCAAATCACACATTGCACGTCATTCCTGCGGAAGCAGGAATCCAGTCTTGTCCGGGTCGGAATCCTCGCGAACAAAGGGTCTGGATCCACGCGGCCGCGGGGATGACGGGAAGGAAACAGGGATGACGGGAGAACGCCAGTATGACACGCGCTGTGTGTGTGGGATTTTTGTTGCAGAATGAACCGCCACGCGTCATCGTTGTATCAGAACATGAGGATTATCATGTCCATTATGGCTATCAGAACATTCACAGTGCTCATACTCGCTGCTCTCATCCTGAGCTGCCTTGTTAGTTGTGTCGGCTGGGGCGACCTTGAGCCGAGATCGGACCCCATTACTGACGAGGATATAGTTGGTATATGGGTACCCAGCCATTCAGGTGTCGAAGTCCTGCTGGCCAGTTCCGATCACAGCTGGATTAGATCGTACTACTATCCTGATGGTGAAGTGGCGGTTGACTCCGGCGCGTGGACACTGTTTTCGTTCGAGGACCAAACATATTTGATACGGCTAGACAGCTTCTCATATAGGGATCCCGAATGGACCGGACACGAATTCCTACTTGAATCAGCACGGACGCTTGATGGATCGCCTACGCGAAAGGGAAGAAGCAGTCTTGGTGTTTATAGCCGCAATGGACGCCTCCGTATACGACTGAGCATGAACTACATGGACTTGTACTATGAGAAGCAATGATGTAGTCTGAAGAACCCACCCTAGAGGGAAGGGCACCTACGGCATAATGCATCTGTCCACAAGTCGTTCTTCTCTTAACTCTGCCCATTCCTTGACAACAGACATCCCGCAGCGCATGTTGACGCGTCACGAGGATTCAGGTCGGGATGATGAAGCACAAGAATCAGTATATAAGTAACGAGGCTATCTTCTGGATGGCGGTTGCGGCGGCGATGGCCGTATTCGGCGTCGTATGGCGGCTGATCTTTCTACTACGCAATTCTGAAGGAGCGGCCGATGTGCCGTTCGGAGTACTAGCTGAGGCGTTTCTGATCGGAAGCCGTTTCGATCTGGTAGCGATTTGCTCTACGGTGGCCGTGCTGTTTGTGCTGAGCATTGTTCCCGGTCTGGAAATCTCTCGGCGGCGCTGGTATCGACGGTGTGTCTTCGGTCTGCTTTGGCTCGTGACGGCGCTGATGTACCTGATGCATACGGTTGATCTGGAGTTCTTCGGTTACTTTGGTCAGCGCCTGAACGGCATGATCCTGACCTGGCGCGATACGCCTGGCATGATGATGCAATTGGCTTGGCGAGAATTCTCGATGATCCCGAATCTTCTTCTTCTGCTAGCCATGCTGGCATCGTTCATGCTGGTAGTAAGCAAGTTGGCGCATCTTTTGCTGTATCGCGAGCCTCGCTCAGCGAGTTGGCTTAATTGGATCTGGGCACCTTTGATAATAGGTTTACTTCTGGTTGGCGCACGTGGGCGGGTTGCTATCAAGTCGCCGATTCGATCCGGTGTGGCCTACTTCAGCGACTACAATTACGCCAACCAACTGGCGCTGAGTCCGGTGTTTACCTTCTGGCGCGACGCTGTCTACGACGCTCGCAGCAAGGAGAACCAGAGTCAGATGATGGAAGATATCGATTGTCCCGATGCGAGACAAATCACCTGCGAGTTGATTGGTGCCCCTGACAGCGTGATCGCACAACCCGAAGCTCGCATCGTGCGGGAAGTGCGCTTCGATAAGCCGAATCCGGATCCACCCAATATCATTCTGGTCATCATGGAGTCGTTCGGTTCCACTAAGGTTGGCGTGCTTGACAATCGCTGGCCGTACGATCTTTCGCCGCATTTTGATTCGATATCATCATCGGGCGTGCTGTTCACGAACTTCTATTCCGCCGGCATGCATACTTACACCGGAATCTTCTCGAGCCTGACCGGCAGTCCGCATCAGTTCACCGACCTGATCATGAAGCAGTTGCCGGGATTGGCTGAGTTTCACTCGCTGGCCTCGATCCTGCGTGAGAATGATTACGCCACCTCGTTTTTCATCACGCACGATCCGGTCTTTGACAATCTGCAGGGATTCGTCGCAGCGAACGGCTTCACGCGGATCTATTCATCGTTGGACTTTGACCCGGAGGACCAAATCGGTATGTGGGGGGCGCCTGATCATGTGCTGTTCGACAGAGCCGCCCAGGAACTATCAGATGGCGAAAAGCCGTTCTTCGCGACGATCATGACTTGCTCCAACCATGGTCCTTGGGAGGTGCCGGACGTGCCCTATGGGCGGGTCGATGACAGTCTGCCGAAAGCGAACGAAATCAATGCCTTCAAGTACTCTGACTGGGCGCTGGGTCGTTTTGTCCAAGCCGTGCTGGCGGATTCCTCGTTGACCAACACGTATATAATCATCACATCAGATAACGGTGTTCCGTTTGATGCCAAACTCGATCTGGAGCTGACTTATTACCAAGTTCCTCTGCTAATCATTGATACCGACCAACGGTTGGAACCTGGTCGGGTGGATCGCCTTGGCAGCCAGCTTGATTTGCTCGCCACGACAATGGGCCTGGTGCGATTGGACTATGATGATTACAGTTTTGGCCACGATCTACTCGACACCACGAAGCATCTAACCGACTTCGCGCATTTGTCCGAGTGGTATAACATCGGCTACATTGAGGGCGACTATTATCTGGTCCATCGTCTGCTGGGAGAGCCGCGTACTTTTTGCCGGACTGACAACCCGATGGTCAATTTGTCTGATTCGCTACCTGACATGGCCGACGAATACGAGCGGCGAGCTGTCGCAGTTTTCAAGGCCGGCTACTATAATCAAATGCGCCCCTTGCACATAACATCGGATCGGTAAACCCGCGCAATCAGTTATAGACTCCCCAAATAGGACTGTTTGGTCTCGAAAAGTCTTGCGGGCGTGGGTCGGATACGGTATTCTGTAGGGTTGTATGACGACTGGTTTCGAATTGGTTCGGGCCGGATGACTGGGGAGAAGCCCTCGGCCAATTCGACTGAGCCCGATTTTACAGCGCCACTGAAGGAGCGCTAACGGGCTTGTTTTTGTTTCCCGGTCAGTTGCGTAGGCGTGAACCCAGCCTGTGGATTTCAGGCGGACGCGCTGTCACGACTAATAATGAACCGACCCGCGCTAGTGCGAGACGGCTGATCGGATGTAACTTCATGGCAGCGGGCGAGATGATGGTGTAACTGTACCAATGAGTACCAAAACTCCCAAAACTATCCTGTTCGGCACCCCTATCGGGGCCGTGGCAGGAGCTGTGGCTGGCTATTTCCTGCCGCAACAGATGTTAGAGCTCAGCTTTCTGGGCCAGATTTTTGTCAATGTTCTCTGGATTGTGGCCGTGCCGCTGATTCTCGCTGTCGTGGCGGTCGGCATCGGCTCACTCGGCGACGGGAAACGTATTCGCCAGATGGTCGGACCCGGACTGCTCTACATTGTCGGCACGACGGCAATTGCGATTTTGATCGGTGTGGCCGTAGCCGGAGTCATGACTCCCGGAGCGGGTATCGAGTCCGAAGGTGCCAATCCACCCCAACAAGCGATGCAAGCACAGCAAGTCACTCTAAATGGTCTGATGGGCACGCTGGTGCCTCGGAGCCTGGTTCAGGCGGCGGCCAGTGGCGAGTACTTTGTGATTATCATCGCGGCATTGCTTTTCGGAACGGTTCTGGCCACGATGGGGCATCGCCGACGGCTGGTCTTGGATGTCTTACGGTCGATCAGCGAAGTTCTGCAGAAACTGGTGCGCTGGATAATGTGGGCGGCTCCCATCGGCGTATTTTTCCTCACCGCTACCCTGTTCGCCAATCAACCTGAAATGGTGGCTGGCATCACGGGCAACATGGGCATGTTCCTGCTGGCGCTGCTAATCGGCTTGGCCCTGCACAGCCTAGTTGTCCTGCCACTTCTCTTGAGGTATTTCGGAAACCGTCCACCGCTTGAGTATCTGGGCCGATTGGTTCCAGCTCTGGCGAGTGCCTTCGGTAGCGGCTCCTCGACAGCGACCCTGCCGATAACTCATCAATGTGTCGTGGGCGACAGTCGGGTTGACAACCGTGCGGCCGCTCTGATGCTTCCGTTGGGTGCGACAATCAATATCGGTGGCACGATCATGTTCGTGGTGATGGGTGCGATGTTTGTCAGTCAATTGATGCCTGATCAGGTCAGCGCTCTGCAAATCTTGACGATTTCCGCGGGAGCCCTGGTGATGTCGCTGGTTATGGCCAGCGCGACCAATATTCCCGGGATCCCAGGTGCCGGGCTGTTGACTTTGGCGATCCTGTTTCGTGTTGCTGGCATGCCGGATGAGGCCTTTGGTGCCTTAGGCTTGCTGGCGGGAGTGGAGTGGCTCGTGCACCGGATCTGTGCGTCCGTCAATGTGTGGTCTGATGCGGTCGGTGCTTCGGTCATCGCGGCTCGCGTAAACGCCCAATCGTCACGTGACACTGCTCCTGATCGAAGCTCCAGAAGGACGCCTGATCGTACGCGACCGGCGGCCAGAAGTGATTCTCGAAGAGATCGCCGAGACGAGCGCCGGCCTGGTGGCCGTGGCGGCGGTCGGCCGGATCGTCGTCAGAAGCCAACTCCCGAACGACGCGAGGCGCCCCCGTCGCCCCCGGTCGATTTGCATCGAGCCAAAGACTCTTCCTCGCCGTTTGCGCTCAAACAGGATAATGTGGTTGATCTTGATGCCACGCCCGTGAAGAAACCCACTGGGGATGATTCCCCGAAAGGGAACGATATCCGGACCTCACGGCCCTCGTCTGACAGTGGCCGGCCACGTTCCGGCGGTCGGCCTGATCGTCCGCCAAGAGGTCGCTCATCGCGTCCGGATGGCCCCCGCAACGGCGGCCACCGTGGTCCTGATCGCGAGGATCGTCGCGCTCAAGAGCGCCCCCCGCGCGAACACCGTGAAGAGAATCG
>CAZHDS010000126.1:0-9859 GCA_964531495.1 uncultured Ignavibacteriales bacterium | reverse complement strand
CGAACCGCTGACAGCCTTGTCGCCGTAACTGAGCTGCTTTCCCTCCGCGATCCGCACCAGTATTCTAGCCGAAGAATCGGCATCCATCATCTCAAAGGATTCGGCGACCCGCACTCCAAGGAAACCGCTCGTGATGTAGAGGTAGGTGATCTCCAGCGTGTCTCTTCCGAGCGACTCCCGTTGAACCCGGGTTCGGCGATCCCCCTTCAGGGCTGCCCAAGTGGAGCGACGGCGCGAGTACATGCGACTGATGATCTCGTCGTCGCTAAAACTCTCGTTGCCCTCCACAACGATACTACTGATCGCTGGTTTGTCGCGTAGCCAGCGTTGGACCAGACGGTCTGACGACTGGCTGCAGGCGTCGCCAGCGAAGAGGCCCAGGAGCAGCAATATGGCAACCGAAAGCTTGGTCATCAGAAGTCCCAATTCAGTTTCACGCTGAGGTTGTAAAAGAGATCCTCGTCGCCGCGGCCTTCGATGAGGAAATGACGATCAATCCGATACTCAAATCCGACTTCCTGCCCGGTCTGGAGCGATAGGGCCGAACGACCATACAGATACAGATTTGGCGCGGTATAGAATCCGATTGTCACCCGGGCGTTCAGCGGATCAAACTCGCTTCCATAGAAGGGATCAATTTCAAAAGTCTCCACTCCTAGGCGGCGAGTACCTATCTGAGAGATCTGCGAACCGATCACCCCGCTGATGCCCTGTTCGAAACGACTGGAGGCGGTAACTTCGCTGCTGCTGAAAGAGTTGGTGATGATCAGGGGGAGCATTTCTTCGCGCGTGATGTCATAGGAATTTTGGCAAGGCTCGGTGTTGCAGGGATTGATCTCAGGGAAATCGATGGTGCCTGTCACCCTGATCCATACGTCCAACTGCTCGGGCGAGTTATCCTCAGCATCGAGACTGCCACGACCAAAGCCGGTGAATCGACTGTGACCGACGATATCGAGACGGGCATTGAGGTCGCCCTCATAGATCACTCGGCTGGCTGGATCCAGATGAAAAGTCTTGTCGAACAAGAAGCCCTTGCCACGCATCGCCTGCATCTCGCCGATGAAACGATATTTTCCAGCGGTTCGAATGAGATTGATATTCCCGGCGAATTCGGCATCAATGTCTTCGTTTTGGATCCAATAGTTGGACAACATCTCGATATTCAGATTCAGATCCCAGCTATGCTCCGACGCTAGCGCGGCCATGATCGGCGAACCCTCGCCTACTTCAGCGAACGGAACGCGGTATTTCATTTCGATCAGTTCCAAATCACCGGTGACGAGCGGCGGGCTGTCGCCCAGTACACGCATATCGCCGCGGATGCGTCCCTTGATGTCATCCAGTTCATACACGAACGGCAGCCCCTCGGGAATGCTCACATCAAGGTCATAGTGCATTTGCTCCAGCGATTTTACCGTGATAGCACCGTCTAGGTAGGCGTAGCTTTTCTTTCGCCCATCCATGACGTACGCAACCACGCTGTCGATGATGATCTGGTTATTGCGCATGGTCACGGCCGCGTAGTCAGTGTAGATCGGATCGACCAGATCGAAGTACTTCAAGCGTCCCCCGGTCAGACTGGCTCCGCCCAGAAGACGCGGCTGATCGGGCGTTCCGGAGAGTCTGAAGTCGGCCGTGAAGGCACCATCGAGCTCTTCTACTGAGGGCATGACCATACTCACCAGATCAAAACGCGAGTCTTCGGCGGTGATGTGGATATCCATCGGCGAATCGGGGAAACGATCCAGCGAGTCGCCCGTAAGGGCCAGGTCAACGGCCAGGAAGCCGGAAGCACTATACTCGCCCGGATTGGCATGCACTCGCAAGCTATCCAAAGTTAATAATCGCTCAGCATAGGTCAAGCCAACCCGAAGGTCGCCGAGAGTCATTCCCTGGTAGGTGAGCGAGTCGATTCCACCATAGAGATTGATAGTCGGCCGGTCCAACGAACCCTGCACGGTCGCCTCGCACGACACCTGACCACCAATATCCAATTCCTTCTCGAACAGGCTCAGCCACGGGGCGACCGGAACCTGAGCCACGCTGAGCACCAGATCAAGTGACTCGTCAAAATTGGCTCTTCCCCGCGTCATCATGCGCACTCGATCATTGCCAACATTCAACTGCTCGAAATAGAAGCCCGTGGAATCGATCGTCATCATCAGGTCACGCTGATTATAAAAAGACCGGTCAAAGACCGTCATATCCAGGGAATCGATAGTGAGCCGCATAGGACTGGCGGCATAGTCAAGCACGGCCTCGCCCTGGATGAACGAGCGCATATTCGTGAGTCCCAAACTATCGATTACGACCAAATTCGAATCCAGGGTCAGACGAGCGCCCAGGCTGTCAAATGGCAGGCTCCAGGCCCCCCCCTCATAACACCATACTTCCACTGCGCCCTGCTTACCGCTGAGGAATCGGGCAACGTCACCTTGCGCCATGAAGCTATCCGCATGAAGTCCATAGAGCCAGAGCGAATCCGAGACAAACTGCCCCCGCAAATCAGGATCTGACGTCTTGCCAGATACTACGGCAGTGGCCTTGCCTCGGCCCCCCGGCTGATCGATGAAGAGCTTGCCGCGATAGCGATCAAGATTGGCAAGATCCGCCTGGACTTCAAGGTACATTGAGTCGCGATAACTGACCGCGCCGGTAGCTGTGAATACGTTTTCGTAGTAATCAACCCGGAAGGAATCAGCAAAGTAGATGGAGTCGACGGTGATCACGATGTCGCCCGCGGCGGAATGAATCGGAAAATCATCGAAACTAGACTCATAAATGTCTGTCGAAACGTTCAGGCGCAGGGTCTCCGAGCGGAACGACTCGCCGTGCATGATAAGTTGTCCGTTCAGATCGGAATAGAAACTCTTGGGGACAAGTTCTTTGAGATTGAAGTTACGAATGTCGGCAACCAACCGGTATTGCTCAGGGCGGTCCGTGAAATCAATCATGGCGTTGCCGTCGATGGCACACGAGCCAAGGATGGCACCATAGAGTGTATCGATGATCAATTTGTAGTTCTCGAAACGAAAATCCACAAAGAGATTCTCAAAAGAGGCGAATTGGAAATCTCCTCCAATGTCGACTTTGCCCTCGAATGTGGCTCCTTCAAAACTAGCACTTCCGTTGAGGTCCAATACCCCACGAAGTTTTGGGCCGACAAAGTCGGTGATCGTGCCCAAGTCAATATTGTCGACCGCGAAGTCCAGCTGACCCATGGCGTGGTCGCCCAGCATAAGGGCGCCGTCGAGGCGCATCCTGGTCACAGCGCTGAGGAGAGTCAAATCGGTGAACATCATGAGACCGTGCGCATACGTGATCTGGCCGCCGGCTGTCGAGAGATTCAATCGCGGATCGGAGCACCGATAGTGCAAGTTGTCAAGATCGACCGAGTAGGTCTCCGCGTCTCCCTGGAGGGCCAGGTTCAGCTGAAGTTCGGAGAACACCAGCGATTTCCCGCCATGGTCAATACTGAAGGTCCCGTCCCTGAGTTCAAGGACACCGACCGAAAACGGTGGCGCTGTTGCTGACTGCTGATCATCGCTGGTCTTGTGGGGTAGCAACCACCCTCTCGCGCTATCGCGAACCAGCCTGACATCGGCGGAGTCTAGGTGGAGGTGGTTGAGATGATAGCGGGCATCCATCAGGTTGCGCCATGAATACTCAGCAGATACTCGTCGAATACTGGCCAATCGGTAGGAGGTAAGGCTATCGGAATAGTCGATGACAACATCCTCCAACTCGACGCCGGAAAAGAGGTTTCCGTTCACTTCGCCGATCTCTACCTGAACAAAGTACTTCTGACCCAGGGCAGCTCGGATCTCACGATTGATGATACTCTCCAAGCCACCTAGTTGGAACAAGTAGACATTGACCGCGACAAGGATGATGACGATTGACGCCAGTATCCACAGGATGATCTTGGTACGGCGACGCATTACTCTCTGACCACCTTCGCCAGCATAGTAACAGCCGTCTGGTGCCCCGGTCCGATGGCATCCCCCAGATCCAGGATCAGCGTCTGAAGCTGATCGACACTGCCGCCGACATTGACGGTCCCCATCATGTGTGACAGGAGTTGCTTGGGACGATTATCGACAATCAAGCTGGCGACGATGGCCAACTCGCGCGTAACTGGCGGTACCACGCCCCGGCTGAGGACCTTGCCGTATCCCTCGAATATCATCCAACGAAAGATGTCCGGAGCCATCGACTCAACTCGATTTTTCAACCGTTCGTAATTGTGTCCATAGACCTGCCGGCAGAGAATCATGCCCCTGTCAAACCAGGCGGAGGTCTCCGCGGCATTGATAGGACTCAAGATGGGTGCGACGCCGTTGCCCGGCCAGATCTGGTCAAGATGTTCTGCCGCTGTAAGCATCCGAGGAAAACCAAGAAACAGGTATGACTGCAAAACCATCTCATAGAAAGCCTCACGACCAATCTTGCAATGACGTCCCCGAGTGATGACTTCTCGTTGCAGCTCTTCATCGGCAAGCGCAATCGTGGCCGCATAGACGGGTAGAATCCGAGCGGAATCCCCCGTGGCGGGATTGAAACGCCTTACATGACTAAGAAAATCGGTTTGGCTGTGGTCCTCGTTCATCGCAGGCAAACTAAGCCCAAACGGCGCCATAAATCAACACCAAACTTAACGTCACTAACGTCTTAGCTGGCGCTCCAGGCGCTCGACGGTCTTTTTGAGAGCTTCGAGCTCGCGGTGAAGAGAGTCTTGAGAAGGAATCGCCCGAAAAGTCTCGTTGGGAGACTGCGAGAAGCCTCCGCCAGTAGCCAGATCCCTGCGACCAATCGTAACCGAGATCTGACGGGGCTTGTTTTGGCGCAACAGGCCGAGTTCTATCTCGCCGCCAGGTTGCATGCGAAGCACAACCTCCATGAGCTTCCAGGCGGAGCTGATCGGCCGTCCATCCATGCTGTACAAGAGATCGTTGATCAGAAGTCCAGCCCTTGCCGCTGGTGAGCCGGGGACAATATCAGTAATGACCGTACCTCGCTCGACTACCTGGGTGGGGGTGCCACCGGACTTGGCGAAACGCGTGGGTACAATCACCTCGATGCCGGGAAAGACCTCAATATCGGTGGTCGTGATACCAACGTAGCCGGCCTCACGATCTCCCCTGGTTCGCAAGAAAGTAATGATATTCGGAAGTTTGTGGGCCGGTACGGCCAGGGCCGCCTCGGCGACTCGACCAGCCCCGATACCATCGGTGATGGCCCCGAGCAACCGACCCGAGAGATCAAAGACGCCGCCACCGATAGCTCCCGGAGTAATGGCGGTCGAGAACTGCATCGCTCCATCGGGGCGAAAACCGGCGCAGAAGCCCAGGGCCGGGCATGCCCGCAGACCCAGTGAGTTGCCAACCGCGACCACCATCTGCCCGGCACAGCCATGCTGCCGGGACAGGTTTACCGGAGCCCCGAGAGGGCGCGGGGCCTTCAGCAGAGCCAGCCCGGTTTGGTAGTCAATAGCAATCAGGCTGGCTGGCACCAGGATTGATTCGAAGCTTACCAGCAAACGATCGTACTTCGCCACCGACGATGCCGCGACCAGGATGTAGCCCGACGAATCGACTACCAGCCCGGACGAAATCAGTTGCTGCAGGGACTCATTGACGCCCCCGCCGGGACCAGGTTCGACCACGGTCCGGGACGCCTCAATGGTCACAACGGAACGCGAAACATCATAAACCAGATTTGTCAGACCAGTCTGCAAAGAGGTCAGCGATGAGTCAGCGGCCGGGCTGGTTGAGGTAAAAAAGACCGCCAGGAGGATTTGTGTGGCAATTCCGCTGGCGGTCAAAAGACAAGAAGTTAGAAGTTTCAGTATGGTTTACTACCCTCCTGTCTGGTTGTTGACTGCGGTAGGACATAGATCTTCACAACCGGGCGCATAAGGTGTTGATTCAACAGATACGGCACCGGCTGTCCCGTAAGAGACCTGCTGGAGGACGTAAGTTGATACTGCTGACCACCGAAACTACCGGCCGGAATAATCGAATTTGAAATCTCCCTGATCCGTTCCGCTCGGGCAAACTGCCTGTCGAGCGACCAATTCTTCTCCATGTTGACCGTCATGCGGGGGTTGGTAGTGGGCTGAACGGTCAAGTAGGAATCGTTCAGGTCATTACTCGTACCCAGGTTCGTCTGATCACCGGCAAGCATGGGCGAAGAACCATCATCGTTCGGGACCAAAGATATGACCGCGAACACCGCCAGGCAGGCGGTCAGCACGACCGGCGCCAGGCGTCTCCAAACAAGCAGCGGAGCCGCTTTCGGAAGATAGGCCTTGGTACGCGTTTCTGCGAACCGTTCCTGTGCAATCCGATTCAGCAGCTTGGTATTGAAATCATGTGTGATCTCAAGCGACGGCAACTGCTCGGATGCCTCGGCCATCTGACGATATATATCTTCTTCCCGACGACAGGCGGAACAGGTCAAAAGATGTTCGCTCATCGTCAGTCTGCGACGACTGTTCAGCTCATCATGACAGTAAGCTGACAGGAAGGAGCGTACCTTTCGACAACGCATTGTATTCCTCCAATCGGGGTTTCAACTTATCACGCAATATCATGCGGGCTCTATTGACCCGCGACTTCACGGTACCGAGGGGCACTGACAAAACTTTGGCCACTTCGTCATATGGCATCTCCTGCATATCGCGCAGCATGAACGCCGTGCGGTATTTTTCAGGAAGAGCACTGATAGCGCTGTTCAGCGCCTGAGGCAGACGACTGGGAAGATCCATCTCGACCGCAATCTCAGACTCGTTGCCTTGCATCTCGGTTATATCGTAGAACTTGAATTTCTTGCGCTTTCGCAATTCGTTTCGAGCCAGGTTGAGTGCAATAGTATAGATCCAGGTCGAAAAACAATGCTGAAAATTGAAGGACTGGCGATGTTGATAGACCCTCACAAAGGTCTCCTGCACAACGTCCTCAGCCTCTTCGGTTGATGACAACATGCGACCGATGACATTCATCAGGCGACCCTTGTAGCGGTCCACCATGCCACTGAACGCAACCATGTCGCCGCCCTGAATCGAACGCATCAACTGGTAGTCGATCTCTTTTTCTGTCAGCTTAGCCTGCTTAACCATAAGGGTCCTTTGCCTTGGCGTTCTTATCCCTTGTACAGTCTCGCCACGGCAAGGTTCCTCTTTAATTTCGGATGGACGATTTTCCTATCCCCCTAATATACAACACCTTAACATCGATTGCAAGTCGGAATAGCAGGTCCCGAGCCGAACCGTATGGCTAGCTGGGGATGAACAGGTCCGGCCAGCCGGCCAGATAGAGCAGCACCCCGGTCAGAAGTAGGATAATCAAGGGCACGGCCAGACGTCGGTAGACGCGGCCCAAATCACTGCCAAAGAACTCATTGGTCAAGATCAGACAGAGGTGGCTCGGTGAGAGCATGATGCCAACGTACCCCGACAAATAGGCCAGGAATATGTATCCGGGATCATAGCCGTTTTGGTAGAGGAAGACCGCCAGGATCGTGTAACCCATCGCAACGTACGCAGCTACCATTCCCGTCAGCAGTCCGGAGACAAAGCACACCAAGAAGATGACGATCTCAGTTGGCATGTGGGCGGCTGCGGCCAGCCGAGGAATCGTCTCAATCGCTCCCGCCAGTTCCAGCACCGTTTGGAACGACAGGGTGCCAAAAATCAATAGAACGAGCTTGTAGGAAAAACCTGCGCGGAGAGACGTGACTAGCTTGTCTCTTTTTGGTCGGGCCACGACAATCAGAGTGAGGATTGACAACAGGACCGCAAGGACCAACTCAAGATCTAGCAGACCGTAGAGACCAACCGCCAGAGCAATAGGCCAAATCGTCTTGATCAAGCCCCACAAGGACCTCAACAGATCCCTCTGTTGGTCCATGCTGACATCGATGCGCCGGATGAAGAAGAAGTAGCCGATGATTATCATCGCCAGAGTCATGGGCAACTGCATCAGCGAGACCTCCCCCAAAGGCATACCGGTGATAGCCTCAGTCAGGATCAAACCGGCATATATCAACCAGAAGAACTCCACAATATGCCGAAACCAGTAATTGGTGGCGGTTCGCAGGTCAGGCGGATACTTCTCATCTGACATAACATTGGCCACCAGCGGGGCGGACAACAAAGAGCCGCCAGGCATCGGCATCAGACCAATCAACGGCGGAAGCACGGCCGCAGCGGTTCGTCGGCCACCTGGCAGTCCGCGACTGGCATCAGCCATCCGCCCCAGATATCCAAGCTCCTTCAAGAGACTGCCCATCATCGTGATCAGAATCACCAACGAAGTCAAAAATAGAAAGCGCCGTGAACCGAGAAGATGCCAGTAGCCTGCCCCCAATTCAATCAACGGAACTTGGAATAACAAAGCGGTGGCCACGCCGGCTCCAATGAGCACCAGACCGACGGCGATCTTGCGCTTCAAGGCCAAGACGATCAGCAGAAAAACGGCGGCCAACTTGATTGCGTCCATGCCCGCCAATAAAGAAACCAACCCCAACAATGTCAAACACCAATGGCGGGGTGAAATACGGACCGATCAAACGGAGAACCTGGGATACATATAGAACTGTGGTGCTGACGGGCTAATGGGCTGCGCTGGGATTTCTTCCGCGACGGTAGCTCCTGGCGAGGCATCGGAAGATCGACCCGAGTCGGTCCGATGGAGCATTGGTCCCATTTACCACATGGCGGCGTATACGAAACGAATCCCGCAACTGGGTGATCGAAAATGCGGCGTGAGCGGCGGATAACGAATGAACTATAGAGTGGACCTAGGTTTGCCTACTTCAATACTGGTGTTCCCTGTGAGTTACTTTGTAAGCACCATTTTCTTAGTATCGGTGAAGTCATCAGCAGTTAGTTTGTATATATAGACACCACTGGCGTGATCAGTTCCCTTCCATTCGACCGTATATGATCCGATCCCGAGATAATCTCTGACTGCAGTCGCCACCTTCTGGCCACTGATATTGAATATCTCCAATGTCACATCTGAAGCCACCGGCAGACTGAATGATATTTCGGTAATCGGATTGAACGGATTGGGGAAGTTCTGATGTAGAACAGGTGAGTCGGGGATAGCCAGGGGGGCATCGGCATCTTCGATTCCCGTGGGCGTACACACCTCAGATTGGTAGCCTATTCGCTTGTTGAACTCGTTGTTTTCAGGCAAACAGGGAGACGCTGAATGTACTTCGTAGCTGACGGAGTCCTGAGAACATATCTGAGGATCAATATCGAAATACCCTGCGTCATCCACATTCCAAAGGTCGGTGTATGTTCCACGTCGGAAATTGATGCAGTTGAGCGGTAGACTGCCGCTCGGACCGACTATGGGATAGCCAACGCAACACTCGGGCCAGCTGTGAACTGTACTTCCGGCAAACAGGCAGTAGTGAACGCTCGGATATGCATAATTCTCCGTCGTTATCTGAGCAATGCCAACATTCTCAATGAACGTAGATTGATATATGGTGGGCGAACTATTGCCAACGAAAATAGCTCCACCGTCTTGGGCCGTGTTGCCAATGAAGAGACAATTCGCAATCGGATCAATACGTGAGTCTACAACACAAACTGCCCCCCCTATCGTGGCATGATTGTCATAAAACACGCAGTTCTGTATATTGGGCGACGAATTCGCTGTCAGGCATAGTCCGATATAGACTGCACCACCACTTACGCGGGCGTGATTGCCATAGAACACGCAGTTGCGTATTCTGGGGGACGAGTGCACGGCTGATATTGCTCCGCCTCCATCGAGAAACCCATTCGTGATAGCAAAGCCAGACAACTCAACATCTGCATTCTGCGTGAAGTTAAAGG
>CAZHDS010000125.1:0-9916 GCA_964531495.1 uncultured Ignavibacteriales bacterium | reverse complement strand
ATACTGAGGCGTTCGGGTTCAATCGACCTGAACTGGCCAAGTGGCTTGCCTATCCAGGGTTTTCTCACCCAGGACTTTGAGGCCGCCGATCCTGATCACTATCATCCGGGTATCGACATCGCGTGTGCGGTAGGCACTCCGGTGCTCAGCACGGCGGCTGGTACGGTGCTATCGGCAACCATCGACTCAGTGTACGGCCAGGTTTTGATCGTCGGTCACTCAGATTCTGTGACGACTGTGTATGGCCACAATGATACCCTTCTGGTTGGCGTCGGGGACAAGGTAATGGCTGGCTCGCGGCTGGCGCTCTCGGGCAACACCGGCATATCGACCGCCCCGCATCTGCATTATGAAGTGCGAATAAACGATTTACCCATAGACCCTCTAGAAAGTATGTACCATGAAGAAAGGTAACGGCTACGAAAGCAACGGGCTGATGAATACTATCATCGGCCGCGAAACCACTATCACCGGAACGGTCGATGTCAAAGGGGCCCTTCGCATTGACGGTGCCGTCAACGGCAAGATCCTTTGCTCTGACTGTGTGACGGTAGGGACCACGGGCAAGGTTGAGGCCCAGATTGAGGCTGAAACCGCCATCGTGGCGGGCCATATGATCGGCAATGTGGCCACGACTGAGAAGATCGAGCTGCAGGCCAATTGCCATATGGAAGGGGATTTGCGCACGAAGTCGCTTGTAATCGAAGAGGGGGCTACTTTCTGCGGTGCCTGCAACATGACCTCGGACAGCCCGAATCTCGATTTTTTGAAGCGGCCAGCCGCCGAAAAGGACTCGGTCACAAGCGACGAAAAGAAGTGATTGAGGCTGGCCGTGGGAGCAGTGTGGAAATGACTCCAATAATGTGGATAGCCGCGTATAGCATTGTCTGCCAACACTATAAGTGTGTGACGGCAAGCCACGTTGAGGGGCTTATCCACAGTTAGGCCATACTGTACAAGTTTATGTTAGGAAATCATTTAGGCCTGTCTCGGTCAAGTATTACATTACGAAACGACCAGGCTTTTGGCCGCACGGTGACCGAATAAACCGGGATTTTCGACGATTCTGGGCCGCCTATAATAGTCCTGTGGAAGCAGTTGTGTATCGATGGGAACAGAATTCCGACGCTCCTTGGAGTCATGCCGCACTAGCCGTGTATAACAGGTTATACTAATCAGTTACTGCCACAGCAGGAGCTGTTCGACGTTCGTTACGCAGATCGGAGAATATAGATGTCCGCAGCAAGTGATCTCAACGCAGCCGAAAATCTAAACACTGCTTTTCAGAAGATAAAACGCGAGATCGGCAAAGCGATTATCGGCCAGGACGAAGTGGTCGATCAGCTCCTGATCTCTTTGCTTGCCTCGGGGCATTGTTTGCTGGTGGGCGTACCGGGCCTGGCCAAGACGCTGCTGATCTCAACTCTTTCTCAGGTTCTGGATCTCAAGTTCAACCGCATTCAGTTTACTCCCGACCTGATGCCCTCCGATATCACGGGAACCGAGATCATTGAAGAAGGAGACAGCTCCGGTAAACGCAGTTTCCGATTCGTCAAGGGCCCGGTTTTTGCCAATATCATCCTGGCTGACGAGATCAACCGTACGCCACCAAAAACCCAGGCCGCTCTGCTGCAAGCGATGCAGGAGCACGAAGTGACCGCAGCCGGGGAGACGTACCACTTGGATGAGCCGTTCTTCGTCCTGGCGACTCAGAATCCGATTGAGCAGGAAGGCACTTATCCGCTTCCTGAGGCTCAGCTGGACCGATTCATGTTCAATGTCTTCGTCGACTATCCCTCTTCGAAGGAAGAGAGCGAAATTGTCAAGTCGACTACGGCGGTGCAGGACTACAAACTCGAGAAGATACTATCACCGGCGGAGATAGTCGGTTTTCAGCAACTGGTGCGCCGCGTACCGGTCAGTGATCATGTTGTCGATTACGCCGTGGCTCTGGTGCGGGCAACCCGACCGGCCGAGCCGGGTGCGCCCGATTTTGTCAAGAACTGGGTCAACTGGGGAGCCGGTCCCCGTGCCTCGCAATATCTGGTCCTGGCGGCCAAAACTCGTGCCATCCTCGATGGTCGTCCCACCCCGGGACCGGAGGACATCCGCTTTGCCGCGTACCCGGTGCTCAGACATCGCATCGTGACTTCTTTCAGCGCCGAGGCGGATGGCGTCGATTCGATGGAGATCATCAAGCGTTTACTCGATACCATCAAGGAAAAGGGTTGAGCTCGCCCGGCAACAACACGACCCACGATGTATTCTTCGGTGATTCCCGCTCCATGAGCGAGATAGATGATCAAGCGGTCCGTCTGGTTGTAACGTCCCCGCCCTACTGGCAACTAAAGGACTATGGCGATCCGGGACAGATCGGCTTCGACGACACTTACGAACAATACATCAACAATCTCAACCTGGTTTGGATGGAGTGCCGTCGGGTACTTCATGATGGCTGCCGGATGGGCATCAACATCGGCGACCAGTTTGCCCGTTCGGTGTACTATGGCCGCTACAAAGTGATCCCGATTCGTACCGAGATCATCCGTTTCTGCGAGACGATCGGCTTTGACTTCATGGGCGCTATCGTCTGGCAAAAAGTGACGACCTGCAACACCACTGGTGGCGCGGTAATCATGGGCTCGTACCCGTATCCACGCAACGGTATCGTCAAACTCGATTACGAGCATATTTTGTTGTTCAAGAAACATGGCCAAGCACCGAAAGTCCCCAAAGATATCAAAGAAGCCTCTCGTCTCACCAAAGAGGAGTGGAATTCGTACTTCTACGGACATTGGAACTTTCCCGGGGAAAAACAAAGAAAACATCTGGCGATGTTTCCCGCTGAGTTGCCGCGCCGGTTGATCAAGATGTTCAGCTTTGCGGGGGAGAGGGTGTGCGATCCATTTCTTGGGTCTGGCACGACAAGTGCCGTTGCAGCTGAATTGGGACGCAGTTCAGTAGGTTATGAGATCAACCGTACTTTTGAGCCGCTCATCCGGGATAGATTTGACAGTATGATGGCGGGTCCGAAGACGGATCCACCCTACAAAGAGACCGACGCGGAGCAAAGTGACCCACCCTCCGAAGATTTCACTTCACTACAGTTTCACGATTCTCCACCAGTCACACTCGAATACGACCGCCTGCCCTATCTGTTTAGCGATCCGCTCCAGTTTGACAAAAAGAGCGACCCGCGCGAGAAAACCTACGGGTCGACGATATCCGGATGATATCGCAGCACCGCCGTCCTCATCTCAGATCCAATGCCAGAATGCCACGTGATCCAGATAGCGCTCTCGCTGGCAATAGTGATCTGGGGGGCGCGGGCGCAAACGCCCTCAGGTGAAACCAAGACCGGGTCACCCCACTTCTTCCCATCGAAATTTGATAGGTAGATTCCCCAGGTGCTGTCCGAGTGATCGGCGCGGCCGCTCCAGACGGCGGTCAGGCCACCTGCCTGGCTCACGATCTGCGGCGATTGATTCAGGAGGCATTGCCTCCCTTTGGTCAACTCGAATGGTACCGCCCAGCTATCCAAGTTGCTATCGTAGTACGTCGCCAGGATCTGTTGCGGACGGTCATGAGCATCCCACCAGCAGGTCTCCCAGGCCACCCACCGGCGACCATCGGGCGCGAATGCAAGCGACGGATAGCCGCCATTCTCGTGGTTCTGCTGATCCTCGGCGACTCTGGTCACGGATGATGCCTGATTGACCAAGTTTCCTGAGCAGACGCCAAGCGTGGCGGGGTAGTGCTGGTTCCAGGCGCCAAACACGTTGCCATCGTGATCCAGAGCGAGATCGAAGTACCAGACATTGGTATAGTCGTCGGTTCCTTCACTCAGATGCTGCAAAGTCTGAATTGGTCCGGCGGTACGACCCTCGAACACTCGGTAGAACGGGAAGCGTTGATTCGCCTTCCACTCGGTCCACGCAATTGTCAGCTGGCCGGTGGTATCGGCCACAACAGCCGGAGTCAGCACATCAAGCGTGCCCCTTTCGCTCACCAGCACCTGAGGTGAAACCCGGTCATCGCTCACAAAATGACCAAACAGGCGAAACCATCCGTCCTGATTACTTAGATAGGCGACAAAATACGAGTCGCCATTCCAGGCAATCTGTGGGTCGAAGCTATCATGTGAGCCAGACTCGATGGTTATCACCACGGGCTCGCCATCTACCTGCATGGTGGCCATCACAATATCGCCGTTCTCTTCCCAGCAGACCGCGATCTCTCCGTCCGGTCCGGCGGCGATCGAGGGCAGGCGACAGTTGCCGTGGCCAAGCACCATGAGCGATCCCGATGGCACGCTCTTCCACCCTCGAACCGCAGGGCGGTATTCGTGCGCGATTGCTTCCTGGAAGGCAGAAGTCGGGAGCGGACAGACCCCGCCCTTGCAGAACGAGGCCAGATTCGCGTAAGTGAGAGCGAGTGAGTCAGCAAAGGTCCAGGCATTTCCGGCATGTTTGGCGAAGTTGCCGTCGACAAGTTTCTGACAGGGCTCCTCTTTGTCACCGTAGCGCCAAATCGTGAAGTCGTTCCCGTTGTTGTTCAACAGCCGGCCGCCATGTTGGCTGATCAGTCGCATCCAGACATAACTCTGCCGGTTGTGCGGATTCGGAAAGACGGCTACCAGACCGACATCTGCGGCGGCAAATCGGTAGTCGCCGACACGAACCTGACCGTAGCCAAATCTGATCGGCGTGTCTTGATCCTGAAGGAAATCAAAACCGTAACTCGCTGTCGAGCCTTCCAGCATCAGATGACGCATCAGGTCGCTCTCGGTCAGTTCACTCTCGAGTTTGACCAAGACCCCTTCGCGACCGGTCATCTGTTCGCGCAGTTCGGCGCAGTATCGTTCCTTGGAGTTGGCTACAACATAGATGTAGTCGGGTGTGGGATCCTCGTAGATGAAATTCTGTGCCAGTTTCCGCGGGCCGGTCAGGACAACGGCATAGTCTGTGTCGGATGGTTGGAGGGTTTGGACGAATAGCTTGAAGGCATCCTGATAGTGGCTGATCACCTCGCTGTAAATGCGTTCGCCGTTCTGGAATCCAATCATGTGGGGGAAGCCGGAGTTGCGGTACCTTACCAGCCGAGGGGGATAGGTCAGGGTCGGGATGTCATCAGACCGGAAATGCTTCTGGAAGGAATAGACGTCGCGCTGCGGGTAATAGACTGACTGATGAAGATATTGCCCGTCCCAGGCGGCGGTCTTGCGCTTGAAATTGGCGGCGATGAACTCATCGTCGAATAGGCAGTAGCCTCACGTGGCCGGAGAAATCGGCGCGATGACCGTGATGCCGTCGCGGAAAGAGGCCAGATCGATCTGAGTCCCCCAAAGGTCTTCGGCCACCACCGAGAGTTGGCTGCGATCGAATTCTCTATCCGATGAGTCAGGACCGCTGGCGCAAGACAGGGTAAGGCAGATGAGAGCGACTGCGGCATGACGGAGCTTCATAGGGTACCTCGCTGCTGATTCGGTCTATGGTGGGACGAGATCCGAGCACGAAAAGTCGTCCGACGGTCGATTTCTGCGCTTGACTGCAAATTATAGATATGACTTGCGTAGTCAAGTATAGAGTCTCGCCGCCCCCCCCCACACGGCGTGTGTCTTTCTCCCTCGGATGACTCCGGATTAGCCGTTCTGTAACATGGTCGATGACCTGCCCAGAGCATGTTTTCCCTTGCCCAACCGGCGATTATGGACTATATTGATCGCGCAAGTGTGCTCCCGTGCTCAACCGCTGCAGTTCGCTCAGCATCTACGGAGAGACACAGAGACGTGTAACATAACGGCTTAGCTGCTGTGCGTGCTCGCACCACTCCGTTCAATGGAGGCACTCCGCAGCCAACCAGGAGAATCATTATGAGACAACTGCTCACTGTCGCAGGCATGGCCGTATTGGTCCTAGCTGCGTTTACCGCCGCCCCACCCGCCTCATCTGAGGACATGGTCCTCAAGCCCACTGTGCTTGATTTGACCCCAATTGCCCCGATCTCCAATGAGGGTAGCGATGGAGACGCCAACCGCGCCGCCTGCACCGGCGAGTGGCAGGGACCGATCAGTGCTCAGATCACCAACTGGTTCACAGGTGACGAAATCTACGCAGTCTACCAGGACCCGGTCGAGTCCGGCTGTGCACTGACCTACCCTTTTGCAATCCAATCAGTACACTGGGATGTCTACAACAATACCGCTGAGAGTATCGACCTGTCACCCATGAATGTGTACATACTAGCGGTCGACTACACTGAGGACGGTTGCCGCATACCGGGAGACACGTTGCACTCGCACGTTCTTTACGGCGACGTCCTTGATCCGAACGGTGTCACCCAACTAGAGTTTTCTGTTTCGTCCGATTGCGTATCCGGTCCTTTCTTCATTGCGCTAGACGTTGTGGGTGGGGAACCGGCTGGAGATGTAGGGCTTATTATTGACGACCCTTCCCCCGATCCAGCTCGCACCTGTGCGGTCTACAATGATTGGGGCTCCGGCTGGCAGGACCTGGTTGTTGACGAAGGCTGGAGCAATAACATGCGCATGTGGGCAGAGGGGGAGAGTTCGACAACCAATGAGTGCATGTGCGACGTCGACATCGTGAACTTCGGTCCTGATGTCAACGAGGTCGGATGGTCACGCACCGCCCGGAATGTTGCTGCTACGTTCTCAGATCCGATGGACGGTGCCACAATTACCGAGTCTACATTCCTCGTGCGCGGCTCCCAGGGCGGTATGTTCCCGCCAAATAGCGTGGAGTATGTGCCGGGGACTTATGTTACTTTCTGGCACCCCCCCCTGGCCCCCAGTGGTCACGCTGGTGAATTCGTAACAGCCACACTGACGCGAGATATCCAGTGCGATGATGACAAATTATTCGATTACGGCTACTCCTGGCAATTCACCGCTGCGGTCGATCCCGGAAGCCCGGGCGAGTTTACCGAACCGGTTGACGTCGAGGCCGTGGGCGATGGTCCACGAAAAATCTGCACCGCAGACTTGAACGGTGATGGCATTCTCGATTTGGCGACGGCCAATGTCTCGAGCGACAATGTCTCGGTGCTCTTCGGCAATGGCGACGGCACCATGGGTGGAGCCTCAAACTACGATGCCGGTAACTACACCCACGGAATCACCGCAGCTGATCTTGATGGTGATGGGGATATGGATTTGGCCACCGCAGCCTACAGCGCTGACTCCGTGGCGATTCTCCTGAACAATGGCGCCGGTGTCTTCACGCCGGGTACTTTCGTTCTGGTCGGGGACGGCCCTCGCGCGGTTTGTGCCGCCGATTTCGATAATGACGGTGATGTGGACCTCGCCACCACCAACGACGGAGTTGGGGACGACGCCACAATACTGCTTAATAATGGCAATGCGACTTTTTCCTCGCCGGTGAGTTATCCGATTTACTCTGGCTCACAACCGCGATGGATTTCGGCCGGCGATTTCAACATGGATGGCTACCTAGATCTGGCTGTATCCTGTATGGCGGCTGGTACGGTCGTCCTCCTCTATAATGCCGGTGATGGTTCGTTCACCCCAGTGCTAGAATGGCCAATCGGAGCAGATCCATCGTCACTTGCCTTGGGCGACTTCAATTCGGACTCGTACCTGGATATAGCCGCAACCAATATATATGACGGCACTGTCACTGTCCTCTACTGTGACGGATCCTTTGGTGTGTTGTCGAGCAGTTCATTTGATGCTGGCTCGCAGCCAATTTGTGTTGTTGCCGGTGATTTCAACGGTGACGAAAACCTGGACTTGGCGGTTGCCAACGGTGTCAGCGACGATGTGTCGCTATTCATCAATCTCGGTACCGGTCTCTTTGACACCGCCATCTCGTACCCGACCGGCGATTTCCCTTATGGCTTGATTGCCGGTGATCTAGATGGGGATGACGACCTTGATCTGGCGACCGTGGATTACAATGACGATGCAGTCTCGGTGCTGCTGAACGAGGAGGGCCCTTGCTGTACTATGCGTGGTGATCTCAACGGTGACAGCGATAGAACAGTCCACGATGTTGTGGCTCTTGCCCAAATCCTAATAGGCGACGACACCGATTTCTGCTTTGAGGCAGCCGATGTCAACGGTGACGGATACTTGAGTATCAGCGATCTTGACCTATTAGTTGACGTTGCCTTCAATGGCTTTCCGCCTCCTCCGGATTGCGACACACCGGGAAGTTCTGGTGGCGGCTCAGGAGGGATAGTCACTTTGCATCTCAATGGCGGTGATGATGTCGCCTATATCGGGCGCTCCAACACCCTGGAAATTTGGTTAGAAAATCCCGATGCGCTCGAGGCTCTATCGCTTGGGTTGGAGATGAACACTTTCCTTAGCGCCTGTACATTGGCCTTCAATCCCAATTACGATCCATCTCATGGCTATCTTAAAAGAGAAGATGACATGTCTCCGTACTTGAACACTTTCTTCAACTTCACCGCCCCTTCTCACGGTGGCGTCTTGCTTCCGGACAGTCTCCTCATTATGGCTCAGTCGTCTGGCGGTCCTACCGATTTCCCTGCGGGACCCGCAAGGCTCTGCTACAGTTTGGAGTTCCATGTTAGTAGTAATACGGCCCCGGTGATGGTCGGCATTTGGTTCGATCCCATATTCTATCCGCCGGCAGGGACTTGGACATTCCATGACGACCACGGCAACGCGCCACCAGACTTCGGCCAGGTTCCAACAGGCTCCGAACTCGACCCGAATCAATCTGGCATTGGCTTTGACATTGTCGAGGCCCCCGGTTGTTGCGCGAAAAGAGGTGACATAGACGGGCTATCGACGCCGGATTCACCCGATATCGCCGACCTGATCTACATGGTATCTTACATGTTCCAGGAGGGTCCGCCGCCAGTGTGTGACGAGCCCTATTCACCGGAGTGCCCGGAGCATTATTTTGCGGAAACCGATGTGAATGGCGATGGTGTGTGCACGCCTGACATTGCCGACTTGATCTATATGGTGAGTTTCATGTTCCAGGAGGGTCCGCCGCTGGTGCCATGCCCGTAACACACTTCGTGTGAGTTCATCCTTCGGACCGCACACAGTGTGTGTCTCTCTCCTTCGGACGGAATCGGGTTAGCGGTTCAAAGACGCATCAGCCAGTATTTGCGACCCCGGGGTTTTCCCCCGGGGTCTTTGTGTGACCACAAATCAAAGCCGTTCACCGGACTTGCCCGCAAAAAGCCCATGACAGTCGCAACTACGGCATTGACATGGCGGTCTCTTTCTTTTTCATTGCAGGGATTGAAAACGAAATACGTGAGTTGACCATTAGTGATCCGGAGGTCCCCAAATGACTGACGACCTGACCCTGCGCGAAGCCATCGCGCTGGCCGTGACGACCGAACAGCTTGGTTGCCAATATTACGAGCGCATGGCCAAGAAATTCTCCGACGACAAAGAAGCATCCGAAGCTTTTGCCCAGTTGGCCTTGGATGAAAAGGCCCACGAGGCTCAGTTCAAGCGCATTCTGGAGGAAGTTCCTGAGGAGGAAGGTACCGCCGGTCGCTACGAACTTTACCAGTATCTTCGCGCGACCGCGATTTCACAGTTTTTCCAGCAGGATTATTTCAAGAAGGCCGACAAGGTCAAGACGACCAGCGAAGCCTTGGCGGCCGCGCTGCATTTTGAGAAGTCCACGATGCAATTCTATCAAGCGATTCGCGAGATCACCGGCGAAAACAAGCAGCTTGATGCCGTTATCGCCGCCGAGCGTCGGCATGTGCTGGCGATCGTGAGGATCTTGCCGACCGATGCCAAGTTCCGTGGCCTGGGAGACACGTTCTAAAGCGACGGTATTCTCCATCTATCGAATCCAGCCCGGCCGGTCCATTGAGACCCGCCGGGTTTTCTTCTGTGCCGTCGGGTCTTCAGATATTGCATAAACTCGCTATC